>DATEGV010000420.1:0-8465 GCA_035279925.1 Ktedonobacterales bacterium
CGATAGAGATTTGCCATCCCTCGTTTCTGGCTCCCCCTCGCCTCGTGGGAGAGGGGGTCGGGGGTGAGGTCTCGAAAAGTATAGCATGCGCCGGCCCCTCGCCACTTGATTTTAGAACGCATGTTCTGTATACTCTAAAGGTGGCAAGCGTTCGCGGCGCCATCGTGGCCAGGTGCCTATGGTATACTGGTCCCTAACGCTGAGGCGTCGGGGAGCCGCGAGCGCCCGGACACGCGAGTGCGGCGCGGCGGCCAGGCGGTCTTCTGCGATATACTACACAGGGAGGCGCGTCCATCCGCACACAGGTAGGTGTCGAGCCGCGCCGCGTTCGTTCTTGCCAGCGCGTCCTCTCAGCGTCAGCCGCGTCACAGGCGCGGGCCAGCGCCGGGAGCGAAAGGTACATGGCTGCCATGGAAGTCATCAAGGTATCGCCTCGCGGTTACTGTTACGGCGTGGTGGACGCGATGGAGTTGGCCCGCAAGGCCGCGAAAGACCCCACGACGCCTCGCCCAATCTACATCATCGGCCTCATCGTCCATAACCGCTTCGCCGTCGAAGAACTCTCCAATCTTGGCGTCATCACCCTGGACGGCGCCGACCGCGCCTCCATCCTCGATCAAGTAATCGAGGGAACCGTCATCTTCACCGCGCATGGCGTCTCGCCCCTCGTCAAGCAGCGCGCCGCCGAGCGTGGCCTGCACATCATTGACGCCACCTGCCCCGATGTCACCAAGACGCATGACCTTGTGCGGGCGCTCGCCGCGCAGGGCTATGAGATCATCTATATCGGCAAGAAGGGCCACCCCGAGCCGGAGGGCGTCATCGGCGTCGCCCCCGACTACGTCCATCTCGTCGAAAACGAGGCTGACCTCGACACGCTGCCCGCCTCCGTCGGCGCCGCCTCCCGGCTGGCCGTCACCAATCAGACGACGCTCAGCCAATGGGACACCGAGCGGCTTATCCAGACCATCCGCGAACGCTTCCCTCAGGCGGAGGTCTACAACGAGATCTGCAAGGCGACCCAGGTGCGGCAAGAAGCGGTGGCCAACATGGCGCGCGGAGCCGACCTGACCATCGTCGTCGGCGATCCACGCAGCAACAACACCAATCGGCTCGTGCAGGTCGCCGAGGAGCTGGCTGGCAGCCGCGCGGTGCGCATCGAGCGGCTCGACGATCTCAACCCGGAGCTGCTGGCCGGCAAGAAGCGCGTCGCCATCACCGCCGGCGCCTCCACGCCCAGCCAACTCACGCGCCAGGTCATCCGCTTTGTCGAAGAGTATGGGGCCAAAGTCCGCGAGCTTCCCCATGAGGAACTTGAACGCTATGACGACGACCGCAACTAAGGCGTAGCGCGCGGGCGTGTGGACGGTTCCCCGGTTGGCGCGGCGTGTGACGAGGCGCCAATGAACCTGTCCGAAACCTCGCGCGTACACCCAAAGGCAGACCCACGAGCTGACCCAGGCGCAAGACTGTGGAGGGTAGGAAGCAGGCGGAATCTCCGGCAGACTCTCAGGGAGGGCGAACATCGCGCCGTGGTGTGGCCACGGACCCCTCTCGGCCTTGTCATCAACCGCCGCTTCGGAGGTCGCAACGCATGAAGAGCCTGAGCGCAATTCTGGCTTCGGAGTCACCGGACATCCTTCGTTCGCTCGCCGAATGGTGGGGAACGGAGCTGACCACCCCGGACGATGGCGAGTCGCGGCAGCGGCTGGAGCGCGCGATGCGTGACACCATCGCTTCTCGCTTCGTCTGGGAACGTCTCGCCGAGGATGAGCGCCGTGTGCTCTTTGCCGTCGTCGGTCCCTCCGCCCGCAACTGGCGCCTGCTCGAGCTCGTCGCCGAGCACGCCCGCATGGAGCCGGCTGAGGCCGACGCCGCGTTGGAGCGCCTGCTCGCCCGGCGCCTCGTCTTCACCGAAATGGCCAAGGTACAGGGCGGCGATCTGGTCGGCCAGCGCGCCACCTTCTATGGCTACGCCATCCCGCGCAATCCGCAGGCGCCCATCGAGGATAAGCCGCTCGCCTACGTGCCCACCGAGCTCTCGACGGCGCTCTACACCACTGGCCGCGAATACTTCATCCCCATCGCGGACCGCTCCGACAAGACGCTCGACGAACTGCTCATGCCGTACCGTCAGGGCGATCTCGATCAGATTGGCCGCCGCTTCGGCCTCACACTGCAAGCCTACTACTCCCGCAACGAAGTGCGCGCTGCGATGGCCGAGAATCTCTCGCAGGCCGAGGCCGTTCGCTTCGCCCTCGCGCAGACCGAGCCACGCCTGCGCGACGCCTACGAATGGATACGCGCCCGTGGTGGACGCGCCCCTATGCGCGACCTGCGCGCCTATCTCAAGGTTGGCGATCCGGAGCTTGCCGCGCTGCTGCACGTCTTCGAAGATTACGCCCTCGCCTTCGACACCTTTAGCGACGGCGAGCGCATCATCTTCATCCCGAAAGAGACGCTCGAGAATCTGCGCCGCTCCGACCAGCGCAAGCAGTCCGCCGTCGGCCTGACCGAGCGCGACGCGCCCGCCGCCATCCTGCCCGCCGACACCTCCTTCTTGTGGGATCTGGCTGTCATCACCTCCGTCGCGCACCACTCCGACATCGAGCTGACCCGCTCCGGCTCGCTGCCCAAGCGCGCCGCGCAGCGTCTCTTGCCCGCGCTCATCGGCGAGCGCCGTCGCATGGGCGATGAGGAGGCGATTGGCTACGTCGAGCTGCTCAAGCAGGAGTCCGTAGACCTTGGTCTTGTCGTTGCCCCCCGTTCCACCGCGAAGTCGCGCGGACGGCTCGCCCCCGGACCTAAGCTCGACTCCTGGGCGCGGCACGACCTCGTGATGCAGGCGCGGCGCCTCTTCCGGCGCTGGCCGACGGATCGCTGGTGGGCCGACGTGCCAGGCGCCAACTACCAGGAGTGGCTCACCTTCTACCTGGAGATGCCCGTCGCCCGCGAGGCCGTGCAGAAGCTTCTGCGCCGCTGCCAGCCGGGTATCTGGTACTCGCTGGCATCGTTCCGCGCCACGTTGCAGGGCGATAACCCGTATGTCCTGCGCCCCGCGCAACGCTATGCCGGCGAGGCCGGATTCAAGCTCGCGGATGACCTGCGCGACCAGTGGGAAACCACCGACGGCGAGATCATCACAGGCATGTTCCGTTCGACCCTCTACGAGCTTGGCATCGTCGCGCTCGGCTACGACCGCGAGACGGTTCCCGCCGCCGGTGAGAACGTCAACCCCGACGCCTTCATGCTCACCGATCTTGGCGCCGAAGTCCTCACCAGCGAGCTCAGCGCCAGCCAGCAGGCCGCGCGGCGGTCGCTCGTCGTCCAGCCGAACTTCCAGGTGCTGCTGATGGAGCCGTACATGCCCGCTCTGTACTGGCTCGTGCGCCACGCCAGCCTCGACCAGATCGGCCGTGTCAGCCGCTTCACGCTGACCCGCGAGGCGCTCGGCGACGGCCTGCGCCACGGCGGCGCGATAGACGACGTGATCGCCTTCCTCGAAGCGCACAGCCAGAAAGGTCTGCCCCAGAACGTCATCTACACCCTGCGCGACTGGGCCCGCCAGGCCAAAGAAGCCATCCAGCCCAAGATGACGCTGCTTGAGGTACACGACGAGGAGCTAGCCGGCGTGCTTGTCACCTCGCCCAAGCTGCGCGCCTTCGACCTGCGCCGCGTCGGCCCCCGCGCCGTTGCCGTGCCCCCCGGCGCCAGCCTGCCGGACCTTGGTCGCGCGTTAGAGCGGCTCGGCTACGCGAAGCTCCTCAGCGGCCTGGAGGGCCTCGTCACGGGAGCCACCCAGCGCCGGCGCCGCTCGCCCAACGCCACTCCCGCCGTCAAAGGCGCGTAGTCGTCCTCGTCCCTCGACCCCTTCCCCTCGCGAGGGGAAGGGGAGCCAGAGTCGCGCCGTGCCGGCCGTGTTCCCCCTCGCCCGCGCACGGGAGAGGGGGTGGCGCGTCAGCGCCGGAGGTGAGGACATCCTCCGCGGGCGGATGAGGACATCCCCCAAACCTCCGCGTTTCTCCCCGCGCTGGAAGTGAACTTGCGTCAGCGCCACTCCGGCGACGCGGATGCCGTCGCTCACGCCACGGCTGTACGTGGCGGCGACACGAACGGAGGAGCTTGGGGACATGGGCGAGACATATTTGGACGACATCCGGTCGCCGATGTTTCAAGACGAGCAGACCGTCCGCACCCGCTCCGGCGACTTCGGCATGCTGCGCCCATGGGCCGCAGAACGCCGACCCACTCCGCGCTCCGATTTCGCCCAGCCTGATCTCGCCGGCGCGCAGTTTCCCCCGCTTGTCGTCGAAGCCGACCATCCCGCCTGGCTCACCGAGCCGGACTATTCGCGCTTCGGGGTCGCACTGCCTCTGCCCGAAATGCCACTGGACAACGCCAAGTTCCTTCAGGCCACCCTCTGGCGCGTCCCACCCGCGGTGGCGCCCATTACTCTGCGCGACGGCCTCGCCCCCGGCGTCGCCCTCACTCAGCTTGTCAGCCAGGTCAGCGCCCGCGCCAAGACAGCCAACATGGACGCCATCACCGTCTCCACCGCCACCCACGCCCCGCGCGGCACGTACCCGCTCAGCGAGGACACGTATTTCTATCACGGCGTCCCTGAGATGCTCCTGCTCAGCCACCTCATCCAACAAGCCCTCGTCGCCGGCGGCGCCTCCTGCGACCTCTACCTCGGCTGCCAGCGCCTCTCCCTCCTTAAGCCGCAATCGCGCCGCATCCGCGCCCTCCTCGACACGGTCAACCACCTCTACGCCTTCGGCCTCAACGACGCGCGGGACCAGGCCGTCGCCGAGCATCCGCGCCTCCTCCGCTTCTCCATCACTCCGCAGCAAAAGACCCTCCTCGAATGGTTCTGGCTCGTCGTTGTAGACCACCCGCGCGGCCCCACCGCCCTCGTCGCCCAACAGGTCGGCGGCAGCCTCTGGGCCGATTCCAGCGACGAACGCCGCTACTCCGGCTTCTGGACCTTCGATCCCGCCCTCGTCCAAACCATCGTCGGTATCCTCCAGGACGCCGGCCGTGCCCTCTACTTCGCCCAACGCTGAACCGGCCATTGACTGCTCGCCCGCTAGCCGCCGTGCTATACTTGCTCCCGACGAAACACTGTCGAGAGGAGCACCCCCCATGCCGCTGGGACGTCGCCCGCTCCTGCTGTTACTGAACGGCGCGATCCACACCATGAATCCCGATCAGCCGCGTGCGACCGCGCTCGCCGTTGACCGCACCTCCGGCCGCATCCTCGCCGTGGCTGACGACGCCGAGGTACGCTCCCTCGCCGGGCCGCTCACGGACACGCTCGACCTGGGCGGCCGGACGGTGATTCCAGGCATGATAGACGCGCACACCCACCTCGTCCACTACGCGCGGGCCCGGCTGGATGTGGACCTGCGCGGCGCGGCGAACGAGGATGAGGCGGTGGCCCGCGTCTCCGAGCGGGCGGCGCGCATGCCCAAGGGAACATGGATACGCGGGCGCGGCTGGGACGCCAACCTCTGGCCTGGCCAGCGCTTCCCCACGCGGGCGTCGCTGGATGCCACCGTACCCGATCACCCGGTCGCGCTCTCCGACCACTCCTACCACTCGATGTGGGTCAACTCGGCGGCGCTGCGGATCGCGGGCGTCACGGCGCAGACGCCGCAGCCAGCCGAGGGGCGCATCGGCCACGACGCCAACGGCGAGCCGGATGGCATGCTCTACGAAGACGGCGCGATGGCCCACATCTTCAATGTGCTACAAGAGTACGATGACGACGCGCTGCTGAGCGAGTTGCGCCTGATCCTCGCGGAGATGCGCTCGCGCGGTCTCACGGGCGTCCACAACATCGAGGACGCGCACAGTCTGCGGCTGTTGCAGCGCCTGCATGCGGCGGGCGAGCTCAACCCGCGCGTGCTCCTCTACATTCCGCGCCATGCCCTGCCGGACGCCGTGCGCCTCGGTCTGCGCGCGGGCTTCGGCGACGATGCGCTGCGCTTCGCCGGCGTCAAGCTGTTCATGGATGGAGCGCTGGGGCCGCACACCGCCGCGATGAACGAGCCGTACGAAGGCGAGCCGGGCAATCGTGGCCTGCTGAACCTCTCCGACGAGGAGACCGCGCGTCTGGTCCGCGAGGCGAACAACGGCGGCATCGGCGTCGCGATCCACGCCATCGGCGACCGCGCCGTGCATACCGCGCTCGACGGCATCGAAAAGACGCTGCGGGAGAACGCGGACGCCGCTCGGACGGCTGGCGCGGCTCCGCGCTTCCGGCTGGAGCACGTACAGCTTGCGGCGGAATCGGACATCCAGCGCATGGCGCGGCTGGGCGTGATCGCCTCGGTGCAGCCGTTTCACGCTGTTGTGGACCGGGACGCCGCCGAACGCTTCTGGGGCGCGCGACACCGGCGCGCGTACGCCTACCAGACGATGCGCGCGGCGGGCGTCTCGCTGGCGCTGGGGTCGGACGTGCCGGTGGACACCTGCGATCCGCTGCGCATCCTGCACGCCGCCATACAGCGGCGCGATGACCAGACGCCGGAACGGTCGCCCTGGCTGCCGGAGCAAGCGTTGACGCTCACCCAGGCGCTCTGGGGCTACACGGTCGGCGCGGCCTACGCGGGCGGCCAGGAGGCGCGGCAAGGATCGCTGGCGACCGGCAAGCTGGCCGATCTCGTGGTCCTCGACGACGATCCGTTCACGACGCCGGCCGAACAACTTGCGGGCGCGACGGTCGCGGCGACGCTCGTCGGCGGCAATCTCGTCCATGGAGAACTCGACTAAATGTTGGAGACGATGCCGCTGCGACGGCGGCTCGCGGGCGTGCTGCTTGTGGACCGCGCCGGACGTGTGCTGATGCAGTTGCGCGATGAGACCGCGCCGGCGTCACCCAATCAGTGGACCATGCCGGGTGGCGGCATCGAAGCGGGCGAGGACGCGGAGACCGCCGCCCGGCGCGAGCTCCTGGAGGAGACGGGGCTGACAGTGAATGGGCCGCTGGAGTTGTTCTGGTCGGGGCTGCGGCCATCCAGCTCGCATCCCGGCATGGCGACACACTGGCACGTCTACTGCGCGCGGACCGACGCCCGGCAGGAGGATGTCGTCCTCGGCGAAGGCGTGGCGATGCTCTTCAAGACGCCAGAAGAGATCGGCGGCCTCGATCTGGCGATGAGCGCGGCGTTCTTCCTGCCGCTATTTCTCGCGTCGGAGCAGTATCGGCGGCTGGCGGAGAGCTAGCGACGAGGATCAGGCTGATCTGATAAACGCACAGTGATACCGTCGAGAAGGAACTGAAGGCTGAGCTCGAACTGCTCATCCAGGGACGCTCCGCTCGGCGCGGCCATCCAACGCTCCAAATTGGGATAGCCCCCAGCGGCGGCACGCTCACGAGCGGCCATGATGGCCGCGGTCAGCTGCCGCGCGGACTCGATGCCGAAATGGAGGCGCATGGCGCGTTCCTCGGCCTCCTGCAAGGCGCTGCCGTAGATATGGCGATCCAGCAGCGCGGCGTAGGTCATGGCGTCGCCAAGCGAAGCGCCCTGGCCGGTAAACACTGCGAGCATGAATTCGGTGCGCCGCATCATCCGCGGCCCCAGCGGGGGACGTGTATGCACTAGCTGGGCAAACCAGATGTGCCGCTTGACCATCGCCCAACTCGCCGACGCCAGCGCGTATATCTGGGCGCGCCAATCGCTCCCCAGGCTGTCGGGTACCGGGATTTCGCCGGTGACATCGTCGAGCATCAGGTCAATCAGTCCGCCCTTGCTCCCGACATACCTGTAGAGCGCCATGGTGGTGTAGGGTCCGAGTTCGCGGGCGACGGCCGCCATGGTGAGGGCCACTTCCCCCCCACGGTCGGCGACGGCGATCGCGGCACGCACAACCGCGTCACGCTCAAGCTGGCGCTTGCGCGCCGTTGTGGTCGGCTGTAACCAAATTGACGGCGGCGCGCCGCTAGACTGGCCGTTCCTGCTCATGGGTTGTAGTATACACCTTCGACTTGAATTTATGCTGTATAGTAAAGTATATAGCGTAAACGCAAGAAGGAGGACCAGAGTACGATGGATGGACAATTCACTCCGACAGGTATTCGGTTGGGCATCGTTCGCGGCGTCAGTTACGGGCTGTTCGGCCCACCGGACGCATTCATCCCACAGGTGCGCGCACTCGACGCCGGGCTCGTGCGCCTCTATGTGTACTGGGGCCAGGTGGAACCGGAGCCTGGCCGCTACGACTGGCGGGTCGTTGACGCCTTCCTGGGCCAGCTCGCCGGCGATGTGGAAGTTTGGGTCACGGTCTGCTCCAGCTCGCTCTGGGCGACGCGGCAGGCCACCGACTTCCTCCCACCCTCCCCGGCGAAGGACAACAACGCCTACGAACAGTTCGTTTGCGCACTGGTGACCCATTGCGCGGGGCGCGTGCGGTACTGGCAATGCGACAACGAACCCAGCAATGTGGGCCTGCTGTGGGCG
>DATEGV010000421.1:0-2733 GCA_035279925.1 Ktedonobacterales bacterium
GGTGACATGCGCGCCAGGCCACAGCGGGCGAACCGCTGACTCATCCAACGCCGGCGGCAGATCGGCTTTGTTGAGTACGAGCAGCACAGGCGGTACGGCGCTCGTGGAGGCATCGGACGCATCGAAGTCGTCCGCTCGCAGCGTGCGCAGCTCATCCGCCACGCGCCGGTCCTGGTCCGTCAGCGGTTGTGAGGCGTCCAGCGCGAGCAGCAGCAGATCGGCGCTCCGCGCGGCGGCGCGCGACCGTTCGACGCCGATCCGCTCGACGGGATCTTCGCTGTCGGTCATCCCAGCGGTGTCAATCAGGCGCAGCGGGACACCCTCGATGGCCGCGCGCTCCTCGATAGTGTCGCGGGTGGTTCCGGGGATGGGCGTCACGATGGCGCGGTCAGAGCCAAGTAGGGCGTTGAGCAGGCTCGACTTGCCGACATTGGGGCGGCCGACGATGGCGACGCGCAGACCCTCGCGCAGCAGACGCCCCTGATCCGCGCCCGCCAGCAGCCGCTCGATCTCGGTGAGCGCCGTTGTGATGAGGCTGCGCAGCTCGGCGGGATCGGGCTGCGGCACCTCTTCCTCTGGGAAATCTATGCTGGCCTCGATACGCGCCAGGGCGGCCATCGCCTGCGTGCGGGCGGCGCGCACACGATCGGAGAGCGCGCCTCGCAGTTGGCGTAGGGCCAGGCGACGGCCGGCGTCGGTCTCGGCGTTGATGAGCGCTAGAACGCCCTCGGCCTGGGCAAGATCGAGGCGGCCGTTGAGGAACGCGCGCAGCGTCATCTCGCCTGGCCGGGCCAGCCGCGCGCCCGCCGCCAGCGCAAGCTCCAGAACGCGGCGCAGGATCAGCGGGCCGCCGTGCGCCGAGAACTCGACGACATCTTCGCGGGTGTAGGTGCGCGGAGCGCGCATGAATGCGGCAAGAACCTCGTCAATGATCTCGCCATCGGCGGGATTGACGATGTGGCCGTAGGTGAGCAGATGCGACGCGGGCGGCTCGTCCCGCGCATGCGAACCGGCGGCGCGGAAGATGGCGAGCGCGACGGTGTAGGCGTCCGCGCCGGAGAGACGCACGACGCCGATGCCGCCGACGCCGGGCGGTGTGGCGATCGCGGCGATGGTGTCATCGCTGGAATATAGAGCGGGGGAGGAGTCTTCGCTACGCATGGCCGCAGTGTATCACGCCGGGGACTCAGCAGACCTCACCCCCCGGCCCGTGACCTCACCCCCCGGCCCCCTCTCCCGCGAGGAGAGGGGGAGGCGGAGTCGTGGCGTTCCGGCGCAATGTCGCTGCTACCGACGGGCGAGGAGAGGGGGAGGCGGAGTCGTGGCGTTCCGGCGCAATGTCGCTGCTACCGACGGGCGAGGAGAACCTTGCGCACCCGTCGCACCCGTCGGGTCCAGTTCCCCCTCTCCTGTGGGACACGCCGACGCGCGAGTCGAGTTCCCCCTCTCCTGTGGGAGAGGGGGTTAGGGGGTGAGGTCCATCCCTGCCCATAGACTCCGATGGCTGCCCATAGCGGCTCATGCGCGCCCCCCGGTTCACGTCGCGAATGGGCATCTTGGGCTGATGAGAGCATGAGTGCGATATGGCGGGCCGCTCTCCAGCGCGACATCCGCGGACGAGATCGCTCATCTGCCGTCACGCCATGTCGTTTCCCCTGGCACGCCGCCTTGCGAATAGAGAACCGATATTTCAATATAGAACTACTGTTCTACTGTACAGCGCGCCGACATGATGCGCTGGTGGCGCGCCGGGTGAGCGACGTTCGGCGCTGATGCGCGTAAAAAGGGGAATGTGTGTATGACGTGGCAAGATGGCGGCCCCGGAGGCAACCCTGACGTGTCCGGCTGGCGCAGGCCGCGCGCGGTGTTCGCGTACTCCGATGATGGCGAACCGCGACCACTGCGGTGGCTCTGGCCGGGGCAGATTCCCTATGGCGCGCTCACGCTCTTCGACGGCGAAGAAGGATGGAGCGACTCACCAACGCTCGACCTCATCGCGCGCCTCACCAACGGACTTGACGTGGCCGTCGCCGGGGATCGGGAGACTCGTTTCGTCTGGCTGCTCACACCGGAAGATGGTCCAGCCACGGAGGTCGAACCAGTGCTGGATGCCGCAGGGGTGGATACGGACCAGGTGCAGACAGCGTATGGCATCGCCGTCTGGAGTGACGAGTCTGAGGAATACATCATAAGCAGATTCAAACTACCAGACGATGTCGAAACCCTGAAACAAGATATGCGCTCAGCCGACTTCGGAATGCTCATCATTGATCGTTTGGCGGATTACCTAAATGAGTATCTCTCCCCTACCGACTACCGTGACGTGCGCTCAGCGTTGACGCCGCTGGCGAAGGTCGCGCGAGACCTGAACATTGTGGTGCTGCTCTTGGGGTGCGCGGATAACCTATTCCCCGGCCTCCCGCGTGATGGCAACACGGCGGTCCCCCACCCCCGGAGCGTCGCGCGCGTCAAGTGGCTGGGCAAGCCCCCCATGAGTGAGTACGAACGGCTGCTCGCGGCGGCTCGTCCGAGCTGGTACGAGCGGGAACGGCTGGATGTCTGGTTGCGCAACGAGCTCGCGGCCGGACCTGTACCGGTTAAGGAATTAGAATGGCTAGCGGAGAGGGAAGGCGGCTGGACACCAAAGCAGCTCCGCGCGGCCAAGAAGCGTCTGCGCGTGCTCGCGCACCGGCAGGGTTTCGGCACGGACGGCTACTCGCTCTGGGCGTTGCC
>DATEGV010000422.1:0-5086 GCA_035279925.1 Ktedonobacterales bacterium
TCCCGCGTGCTCGATCAGCTATCCCCCCGCGACGCAGCGATGCTCAAACTGCGGTGGTCCGGTATTCCAGGTTCCCCTCTAGAGCTACGATGCCGCCAGCGCAAGCCGTGACTTCGCGCCCGCTTCCGACGTGGAGACGAAGTGGGCGGGGCTACCCAGGAAAGTCATGCGCTTGACTCCCTTGACACGCATGCGCGCGTTCGGCGTGCGCGTTGTGAAATGCTGCTGCACGAGCAGGCCCACCGGGCGGGAGACCACCAGCGCCACCGTCGAGGCAAGGATGACGTTATTGAAGTTGTTGTATGGTTTGCGCATCTTGGCGACTGTCATCGCGGAGAGGCCAGTAAGCATGCCCGCGACCGCTAGATTGGTGCCGCAGCGTTCGTGTATCGCCAGCTCGGGTTGGCCGCCGCGCAGCCGCGCCAGCGCCTCAGCCGCCGCCGGCTGAATCGCTTCGGTTGGGATGTCACCAAAGACGAAGAAACCGGAGGCAAAGGAGACCCCGGAGAGGCGCGCGTCCGGGTGGCGCTGACTCAGCAACACGATGGTCGCATGTTCGAGCGCGTGATTTTCACGCACCGACGCGCCGAGTGTCACTTGTTGCACGATCTGTTCGACTGGATTCATGGTCATACTCCTGTGTGGGCGCTCTACGCTCTCGGCGAGCCGGCGCCGTGTTGGGCCAGTTTGCCGCGATCATTCTTGGACGAGTTGTTCCGGCTGGCTCTGCTCGCCGGATGGTCGCCGCGTCGCCACTACCATCAGATGGTAGCCCAGCGGCCCTAACGGTAGCATATCCTCAGCCAGGTACGCTGTATAGTAGACGAACGCGGCCCGTTGATAGACCCACTCCAGCGGCGCGACCCACCGAAACGCAAACAGCATCGGCAGGTGAACGAGCTCCGCGATCCCCAGTCCCGTCCGTCGCACGGCGCGAACGCTGAAGTCGTCCCCAAGCAGCGCGCGCGCCTCGTTCACCGAGAAGTGCCGGTGGTGGCCAGTCGCCGCGATCTCCGGTGGAAACCGCCCATGCCCTGTGCGCTTCACGAAACGCGCGTAGAGATTGAGCGAATCCAGCCAGGCGAGCGGCCCACGATACGGGACACTCAGCGCGAGTGTGCCGCCGGGGCGCAAGACTCGGGCAACTTCACGGATGGCCCCCTGCGCGTCGGGCAGGTGTTCGAGCACATCCAGAAACAGCACGCCATCGAACGAGCCGTCGGGCAGGGGAACGTGGGCGGCGTCGCCGACGAGATATGTTCCGGACGGATCGGCGCGTATCGCACGCTCGATATACGCCTCCGAGCTGTCCACGCCCGTCGCGTCGTAGCCGCGCCGCTTGAGCAGCCGGGTGGTGAACCCGAACGCGCAACCCAGGTCGAGGACCGCGCCATCATGGAAGGGGAGCGCAGCGATAGCGCGTGTCCATCGTGCCACTCGCCGCTCCTCACCATCGTCGCCGCGCGTCTGTTCCGCGCCGTGATTGTATCATTCCGTCACGACACGCGGAGGTGAGAATCATGGCGTCACGGGGCGTCACACCAGGCACGGATGAGCGGCGCCGGGTGACTACGCGCGCCAGAACACCCGCTCGACGCGCAGCCCACGCGGAACCAGCGCGTCATTTGCCGTGTATTCGATCATCCGCGTAGCGCTCTCCCGCGCGTCTTCGTGCGTGAGGTCCGTGCGCGTGTAGCGCCCCAGCACAGAGCGGGCGGCGTTGATGACGGACTCATCCACCAGCTTTGCGATGCGCTCATCCGGCTGGTTCAAGGTTGTGCGAACCGCATGCGAGAGTCGGCCACGCAGTGCAGGGTCGAGGCGCCACGTGACCTCCAGGCGCGGGGCCACGCGCTTTCCGTCGGCGGTTCTGCCCCCATGTGGCGTGAGCGCGCATTCACGCTCGCCCATATCGAGCTCGCTCTCGATGCGGTCAACGAATGGGAGCACGAAAACGTAGCCTGGCCCGGAAACACGGTGCAGCGTAGCCAGACGGTAGATCACCGCGCGGTTCGGGTCACTCACTGGACGGCGCGTCACCGCGAGCCAGATGACCAGCAGCGCCACGCCGAACAGGAGATAGATGGGTGTTGGAATACCAAAGCCGCCGGCCGCATGCGCCGCCGCCTTGCCTGTCAGCGTCAAGTGATATCGCATCATCATCGCCGGCTCCCCATCCCCACCGCATACCAACCCGCCCACCGCTAAGCAGGGGCCGTGCCACTGCTAGACCGAACGTGGCGAATGCGCTACGCTATGTGTCTGTGGCCGGCGCCACCGCCCCACGAAGACGCTGGTACCGCCATCGTTACACCGCGTAACGTCGTGGCGTTATAGGGGCAGAGTCATACACAGGGCAGTCGCGCCCGCTCATAGCGCACCGTGGAAAGTGGAGCAGAGCGTTGGCTACAGCGCAACGATTCTCCGACCTTGGCACTCGCCGCCATACGCAAAACGTCGTGCATGAGCTCGCGCGCAGTATCCGCGAGCGGGACATCATCACGTACGAGCATTCGCGCCGGGTGGCCGTCTACGCCTATCGCCTGGCGCGCCAGCTTGGTTGGTCGCGGCGCGCGGGGCGCGACCTGGGCTTGGCGGCGCTGGTGCACGATCTCGGCAAGACCTGGGTGCAGAACGCCGTTTTGCACAAGGAGTCGGCCCTCTCCGCCGATGAACGTGAACTCATCGAGCAGCATCCGACCGTTGGCGCTCGCTTTTTGCAGATATACGGCGCCCACGAGAGTCTCACGGATATCGTTCGACATCACCATGAGGCGTTCGATGGCCGCGGCTATCCCGACCACCTCAGCGGGACCGACATCCCAATCGGCGCCCGCGTGCTCAGCGTCGCGGACGTCTTCGACGCGCTGAGCTCGGCGCGCCCGTACAAAGCCGCGATGGAGCCGGCGGAGGTACGACGCCGCATCGTCAACGGCAAAGGCGTCCATTTTGATCCAGAGGTCGTTGAGGCGCTTGAGACGCTGCTCGACGCGCAACCGGAGTTCTGTCTGCCCCAGCGCGTCTGCCCGCTACCGGTCCGCGCGGCGCCCAATCCGACCTGGGTGCGCCACGACATCTACGACTACGACTGAGAGCCGGCGGCCGCTCGAAATCACTACTGGTTTCGTCGCCGCCAGACACCGCTGATCCGCCATCCGTGAGAATGAGGCGCATGGGCGCGTACTGTGTATGAAGCGGATTGCGCGCGGCGACGACAGCGCGCTCACATGCGGTGGTCGAGTGTGGGAACGCCCGGCCAGCCATAACGGTTGGAGGCATGGGCGATGGACGCCAGCGAAACTCAGAGCGCCGCATCCCACCTCGCGAGCGCGGAGATGTCCCAGGCCGTGGCGGCGGTGCGCCAGGCGGCGGAGGCTGTGCGCGCCAACGTCGGGCGCGTGATTGTCGGCAAAGTGAACGTAATTGACCTGCTGCTGGTCACGCTGCTCAGCGAGGGCCATGCGCTAATAGAGGACGTGCCAGGCCTGGGTAAGACCGTGATGGCAAAGGCGCTCGCCCGCTCGCTCGACGTTTCATTCGCGCGCGTTCAGGGCACCGCGGATCTGCTGCCCAGCGACGTGACCGGCGTCAGCTACTACAACCAGAAGCAGGGTGAGTTCGAGTTCCGGCCCGGGCCCATCTTCGCGCAGGTGGTCCTCGCCGACGAGATCAACCGCGCGACGCCGCGCACGCAGTCCGCGCTGCTCGAGGCGATGCAGGAGCGGCAGGTGACGGTGGATGCGCAGACGATGCGGCTGCGGACGCCATTCCTGCTGATCGCGACGCAGAATCCCATCGAGCTTGAGGGCACGTTTCCGCTTCCGGAGGCGCAGTTGGACCGCTTCCTTACGCGCCTGCGCATCGCCTATCCAAGCATCGAGGAGGAGCGCGCGATGCTGCTGCGCTTCAAGACCGAGGAGCCGCTGGAGAAGCTCGCCCCCGTTCTCTCGGGTGAACAGCTACAGCGCTTGATCGCGGTGGTGCGGGCCGTGACGGTTGCGCCGACAATCGCCGACTATCTGCTCAAGATCGTGCGCGGCACGCGCGGGCATTCCGCGATTGATCTGGGCGCCAGCCCGCGCGCGGCGCTCGCGCTCTTCCGAGCCTCACAGGCCCGCGCCGCGATGGATGGGCGCGACTTCGTGAAGCCCGATGACGTGAAGGCGCTCGCCGGACCCGTTCTTGCGCACCGGCTGTTGGTCTCCGCGCAGAGCCGTCTGCGCGGGCAGGACGCGGACCAGATCATCGAGGATGTTGTCCGGCAGACGCTGGTTCCCGTCGAGGATGTGCGCGTCGAAGGGCGCTAGAGCGGCGGTACGCGGCATGCGCGAGCGCAACAATCAAACCAAACGTCCGCGGCTGTGGGGCTCCCGCGCACGCGACGTCGCCGAAGCGGTGCGCAAGTCACGCGGGCTCCCGCACAATTATGACGAAGCGCTCCTCAACCGCCGACCGCTGTACTATGCCTCTGGATTACTGGCGCTGCTCTCGTTCGCGCTGTTGCAACCGCTGTTATTCGTTGGCGCCATGCTTGTCTTCCTGATCGCGTACATCCCTGAGATCTGGTATCGGTACGCGATGACCGAGCTGACGGTGGAGCGCACGCCCTCACGGCGCAGCGCGATGCTGGGCGATGAGGTCGAGATGACGCTCACGCTTGAGAATCGCAAGCCGTTGCCGCTGCCCTGGGTGCAGGTCGAGGAGACGCTCTCGCCGGACCTCCCCATCAACGGCGCATCGCTCGGTCCATCCGCGCGCCTCGGGCGTGTCGCGCTGACCCAGACCTTTTCACTCTGGTCATACCAGCGCGTGCGCCGGCGGTATACCGTCCAGGCGATCCAGCGCGGTGCGTTTCGCTTCTCCACCGTGACCCTGCGCGCCAGCGACCCGTTTGGGATGATGACCCGCGAAGTGTCGCGCGAGCTGCCGGCCTCGTTGCTGGTGCAGCCGCTTGTCGCGCCCATCGAGCGTTTCGGGTTGCCGGCCCACGCGCCCTTCGGCGAGCGCAAGTCAGCGCGCCGCCTCCTTGAAGATCCACTGCGCGTCATCGGCACGCGCGAATACACTCCGGGCGACGAGCCACGCC
>DATEGV010000423.1:0-6834 GCA_035279925.1 Ktedonobacterales bacterium
CTCCGCTCGATCTTGACGACGCGCCGACCGAGACGCCGCCCGCCCAGTCGTAGCGTTCCGCTTCCCATCGCCCCGCGCACGGGACACGCCGGCGCTCGCTCTCCGGGGTTCCCCCTCTCCCTGTGGGAGAGGGGGCCAGGGGGTAAGGTCACGTGGGGGTCGGAGGGTGAGGTCCGCCTACCAGGCCCCCGGCATCTCCTTGTTTGCCGCGTCGGTCGGATCTGATTGCGCCGCGCCAGTCTCGGCGTTCGTTTCGTTGCCGGGCGTCACATCAGGTGGGAACATCCCGCCGGCCATGCGATCCACGTCGCCGCGCTCGCCTCCGGGCACGTTATCGAGTATCTTGCCGTCAACCTGTTGCGCCTGCTGCTCGTAGCGGTCGCGTGACCACTGCTCCTCGCCGCGCTCCTCGCTCTGACCATAGCCATCATCGAGCGTACCGCCGCCATACTGGGTGTCCGCGTTTGATTGCTGATCGGGGTCGCCTTGTCGGATCTGTTCGCTCATCGCCGCACCTCCAGATGTACTCAACACGTCAACGCACGCGTATCGCCGCACGACTCATACCATCACGGCAATGGTCGTCCGTGCGGTACAATGGCGATTGATGAGCGCGCCGTGTGCGCCGGCCATTGATGGCCGCGAGGAGCAAGTCCTGTGCGCCGGCCATTGATGGCCGCGCGTCGTACGAGTCTTGGAGCAGCGTCGCCGATGCCGATACGTCAGCTTGAGCCGGATGTCGCCGCCAAGATCGCCGCCGGCGAGGTCGTGGAGCGCCCCGCCTCCGTCGTCAAGGAACTCGTGGAGAACGCGCTGGACGCCGGCGCGCGTAGCGTCCGCGTCGAATTGGCGGGCGGCGGCCTCGGCCTGATCCGCGTCACGGACGACGGCTGCGGCATCCCCGCTGGTGAATTGACGTTGGCCTTCGCGCGGCACGCCACCAGCAAGGTCGCGCGCATAGACGATCTCGAACGCATCCGCACGCTGGGCTTTCGCGGCGAGGCCCTCGCCAGCGTCGCGGCGGTGGCCCGCGTCACCCTCGTGAGCCGGCCCCACGATGAGACGGCCGGCGCGCAACTGAACGTTGAGGAGGGCGACTTCGGCGCCGTGACTCCCGCAGGGGCGCCCGCCGGGACGAGTGTCACCGTGCGCGATCTTTTCGCCTCCGTGCCGGCCCGGCTCAAATTCCTCAAGACGCGGTCAACCGAAACGGGCCACGCGCTGCACGTCGTCGAGCAGTACGCGCTGGCTCGCCCGGACGTGCGCTTTACGGTCCACAGCGAGGGGCGGCAGGTCTTCACGACGCCGGGCGACGGGCGGTTGCTGGGAGTGATCGCGGCGGTATACGGACTGAGCGTCGCCGAGCGGATGACGCCGCTGCCGGGCGCGTTGGACTCGTCGCCCGCGCCGTTCCTGCCCGACGCGCACGCCGAGACACGTCCGCACGTTGACGGCTACGTGAGCCAGCCGACCTGCTTTAAGGCCACGCGCGGCTATCTCTCGTTCTTTGTGAATGGGCGCACCGTGCAGAGCCGCACCCTCAACTACGCCGTCGAGGAGGCGTACCACTCGCTGCTGCTGACGGGCCGCCACCCCATCGCCGTCGTCTCCATCGCGCTCGATCCGGCGCTGGTGGATGTAAACGTCCACCCCGCGAAGACGGAGGTCAAGTTCCTCTACGAGCGGCAGGTATATGCGGCGGTGCAGCGGGCCGTGCGCGCCGCCGTCGTGTCCACCGCCGAGGCGCCCGAACTCTCTCCCCGCGCCTTCACCGCGCCGCAATGGGAGCGTCCCGACGATGTGCGGGCCGCGCTGGACGCGCATGACGGCGAGGCCGACCACCCGCCGGCGACGCCACTGCCGCTCTGGCGACAGCCGGTGAATGCGATGGCGGATGAGCCGCGAGCCGGGGCGGAGGGAACGACGGGCGGCTTCGCCGTGCCGGGGAGCGCGCCGGAGCAGCCCGTGGGCGGCGATAAGCTGCCCGTGATGCGCGTGCTGGGGCAGGTGTCGCAGAGCTACATCATCACGGAGGGGCCGGACGGCGTGTACATGGTGGATCAGCACGCCGCCCACGAGCGCATCCTGCTGGAACGCATGGTCGCGGAATGGCGCGCGCGGGCCGTCTCATCGCAGATGTTGCTGCAGCCGCTGCCCGTCGAGCTCTTGGCGGCGGAGCGCGAGGCGGTCGAGGAGCACCTTGACTCGTTGCGCGCCATCGGCTTCGAGATCGAAACGTTCGGCGGCGACGCCCTGCTCCTGCGCGCGCTGCCCGCCGCGCTGGCGTCACTCACCCACGCCGAGCCGCTCCGGGAGCTCCTGCTCGAGTTGGTGGGGGCCGGCGCGGAGGCGGCGAGCCACGGCGAAACGTGGGAGGAGCATGCGCTGGCGAACGTCGCCTGCAAGGCCGCGATCAAGGCCGGGCAGACGCTCTCGCCGGAGGAGCAGCGCGAGCTGATACGCCAGCTCGAAGGGGCGAACGCGCGGCAGAGCTGCTGCCACGGCCGCCCGACGATGGTCCATCTGAGTCTCGCCGCATTGGAGCGCCAGTTTGACCGGCGCTAGCTCCCTACTTCGTGACCGGCAGCTTCTTCTCTTCCCACGCGATCATCCCGCCCGCCAGATTGTGGACGTTGGGAAAGCCGGCCTGCATCAGGATCTTCGCGGCGGTGGTGCTGCGATTACCGCTGCGGCAGACGGTGACGATCTCCTGGGAGGGGTCGAGCTCCTTGACGCGGGCTCCCAGGCTCCCCAGCGGGATGTGGACGGCGTCTGGAGCGTGACCGTCGCGCCACTCCTCCGGCTCGCGCACGTCCAGCAGCACCGCGCCATGCTGCTGCTTCTCACGCGCCTGTTCTGGCGTCACCTGGGCTACGTTTGGTTGATTGGCTCGCGGCTGCATGCGGTCCTCTCCTCGTGCGATCACTGGGCCGCCGCGTTGTCCACGGAGCCGTGTTGAATGGCATTCCCTCTGCCCCATAGAATAGCCCGGCGCCGGCTGTCGAATCAAATCAACCTGGAGACGCAAAAGCGCGGAAGCGACGCCGGTAGCCGGCTGTCACCCCCGCGAACGCGTTCACGTGTCGGCCGCGCGTCCGCCCGCGCGCCGCAGTCCGCTTATTGCTGATACTCGACAAGCGTTACCAGGCCGCCCATCTCGCCACTCTGCTGACCTGGGTTCATCAGGTGCGCGAGGATGTGGCAGTGGAAGGGGTACACGCTGCCGGGCGCCGCCCAGGCGTAGAAGGTCAGATCGTAGGTTTCGCCTGGGGCGAGTTGGACGGTGTCCTTCGTGATTGGTGAAGACAGCACGTGGCCATCCTCGGCCGTGATCTGAAAGCTGTGGCCGTGCAGATGCATCGGGTGCATCGCCAGCGTGTCCGCGCCGATCATGCGGATGTGGACCGTCTGTCCGTGCTTGACGACGATGGGCTGTGTGTCGGGGAAGCTCTTGCCGTTGATGACATAGTAGCCGTCGAGATTCGCCACAATCATCAACTGGTCCACCTGCGCCGACTGCATGGGCTGCATCGCCTGGTACTCCGGACTGCCCGGTCGCGGGTCCACCAGGAACGCGCCGTACATGCCGCCGCCCACCTGCTTGAGGTCGTCGTAATGCGAGTGATACCAATGCGTGCCGGCGTCCGCATCGTTCAGCGTGAAATCGTAGGTGAAGGATTGCCCGGGTTGAATGGGCTTCATACCAATTGGCGGCACGCCGTCGTTATCGGTCGGCACTTCGAGACCATGCCAATGGATCGTGGTCGGTTCAGGCAGGTGGTTGACGATGGTGATGCGGATGTGGTCGCCGGCGGTGGCGCGAATGACGGGACCAGGTACCGTCCCATCCAGGGTCCACGCCAGCACTTTCTGGCCTTTGACCGGCTGCCACATGACCTGTTGCGCTGTCATCGTGAAGTGCTTGGCGCCATCCGCGTCCAGAACATATTTGGCGGGTTGGTTGCCATATTGCTGGGTTGCGTCAGGCACATTGCTCGGCGGCGTGGCCGAGGTGTTCATGCCCGACATGCCGGTGGTCGCACCGCTGGAGCCACCTGAACCGGCTGAGGACACGCCAGAAGTTCCGGCGCGAACAGTGGCGCCGACACCGAACGCGAGCAGACCGACCATCAGCACGGCGACCAGCGCGGCCGTCCCGGCGGGCGTAAAGACTCTGCCGAAGCGGCTGGGTGGATGAGCGGTCGCCCAGAGACGGCGGCGCTGCGTTTCGCGCCACTGCTTGCGCATCCAGTCTGGCCACTGCCGCACAGCCGCTGGAACGACGAGATCAGGCTCGCGCGCGGCGTCGTCCCGCATGGTGTCACCATCGCCGTGCGCTTGCCCTGGCTCCTCCGCGCCGTCGTCCATGAGGAGATCGTCGGTCGTCAGCGGCCACGTTTGAATCAGGAGCGGGTAGGCCACGAGGTGGTCTCGCGCATCAGGTGAACTCACGCCGGCGCCCTCGATGTGCGCTTTCCCATCAACAGCCATAAATGCTACCCCTCATGCTGAAACTCTTCGATTATCGCTTCGCGTGGCGACTGTGCGAGGCGCGCGCCAGGTCATCAGTCGCCGTCACTGGTGACGATACTCGTGGCGCGTCACGGGAGCCTCACACGGGATGCGGCGCAGTCTCACGATGGCGTCACAGCGCGTAGCAGAATAGCCGAGTCGGCGGGGGAGTGTGGGGATGGATGAATTACACGCTTGGCGAATTGGTGAAGAGATAGCCGATACCCGTCTTCGTGAGCACGTAGCGCGGATGCGCGGGATCCTGCTCGATCTTGCGCCGCAGTCGGTTCACGTTCACTTGCAGCAGATGGCTCTCGCCGACGTACTCTTCGCCCCAGACATGTTCGAGGAGCAGGTCCTGTGTGATGACCCGACCAGCGTTCTGGGCAAGGTAGGCCAGGAGCCGGTACTCGACGGGCGTCATGTCTACCTCGCGACCCGACTGGACGACGCGATGCTGCGCGAAATCTATCGTGAGGTCGCCAATGGTGATAGCTGAGCGCAGTCCCAGACCGCTCTGTGTCGCGGACAATTGTGAGCGGCGCAGCACGGCGCGCACCCGCGCCAACAATTCGTCAACGCTGAACGGCTTGGTCAAATAGTCGTCCGCCCCGATATCCAGGCCGCGCACTTTATCCTGATCCTGTCCGCGCGCCGTGACGATGATGATGGGAACCGCGGAGAACTCCCGCACGCGCTCACAGACAGTGAAGCCGTCGAGCTTGGGCATCATCACGTCGAGGACGACGAGGTCGGGCATCTTCTCCTCGATGCGTTCGAGCGCCTGCTGTCCATCACTGGCGCCGACCACCTCGAAGTCCTCGAGCTGCAAATTGCGCGTCACCAGGCGCAAGAGTTGTGGATCATCGTCAGCGACGACGACAAGCGGTTTCTTCACGGACATTTTCGCAACCCTCTTCACCTATGGGCGACGCGCCGATCTCACAGTCGCGCCAGAGCGCACTCGGACAGACTATCAGAGTCTGTACTGCTCGCCAATACCAGTTTCAGTCCGGCCCGCCATCGCCGCTGTCGCGCGCGGCAACCGGCAATGTGAGATAGAACACGCTTCCCATGCCTGGCCCGCTCTCCGCCCAGATGGATCCGCCGTGTAGCTCGGCGATCCGCGAGCATATCGCTAGGCCGAGGCCCAAGCCATTCACCTGGCGCGTAAGCTGGACGTCTACCCGATGGAACCGCTCAAACACTCGGTCAAGATGCTCCAAGGAGATACCCAGCCCAGTATCGCGTATTGCGACTTCAAGCATCGGCGCCGGTCGCGATTCCACGTCCCCGGGCGCTACATCGTTCGTATCGGCGTTAATGCGCAACGATACATCTATCTCGCCTCCCATTGGGGAGTATTTAGCGGCATTTTCCAAGAGATTGTCCAGCGCGAGGCGCAGCAGCCGCGGATCGGCGCTGACCAGCGGCAATTGACCGGGAAACGCCTCGTCTCCATCGCCTACCCGCACGCGAAAGTGGTACCTCACTGCCCCAGCTTCGCGCAGGCGGCGCTTGATAGCGTCTATCGCGTCGAGCGCGACACGCGCGATATCCGTCGGCTCGCGTTGGAGAACAACATCTCCCGCCTCAAGCTCCGACAGCCGTAGAAGCCGGTCTATGATGACTTCAAGCCGGTCGCTCGCCTCGATGATGGCCCGCAGATACTCGTGGCGCTCTTCGCGGGGCAAACGATTCTCATACCGCAGAACGGTCGCGGCATAGCCTTTGATGGCCGTCAGCGGGCTGCGTAGTTCGTGACTTAACGTGCCAAGCAGGTCAGCGCGCGGGCCATTGCCGATGGTCGGAGCGGCGTCATGAGTGTTCGCCGGTCGCGCACGCCGGTGTGGCGCACGGTCTCGCGGCGCGCTTGTGGATGACGCCATACCCTGTACTCGCATTCTATCAGCGTGCGTTGCGACGCGGCATTTGTCATCTCGTTGCCGCCCACACGACTCGAATCCCTGTGTCTATGATAGGTACGGGCCTGTCACAGCGCGCTCACGGCCGGCGATGCGAAGTCACACCCATGTCACAAAGCATCCTCTGGGAGCAAACTTGCCCAAGCGAACGCGGGGGCATAGAATGATGATTGGACGCACGCATGAGGTATTGCCGCGTGCCACGCGACCGAGACTCGAGGTCGGATGAACCTCGCTGGCGCGGATAGGGGCTGAAATGAAACTCCAATCCGGCGGTCATGGCCACGACGACGAACCGCCACGCCGACGTGATCGGCTCGCGCACGCCGGCCGGTCACCTGGCGATCTGTCGCCCCACGTATCGCGCACAATTTCGAGCGTCTGGGAGTCGGCGCTT
>DATEGV010000424.1:0-3371 GCA_035279925.1 Ktedonobacterales bacterium
GCTTTCCGCGACCGTCCCGTCGTCACCTACGCGCTCGTCACGATCAACATCGCGGTGTATCTCATCTGCGCCATCGTCTCCCGCAACTTCGTGCAGCCGGCGGCGTCCGGGACCGCGGGCGACACGGCGGCGATGTTGACCAATCCCATCTACATCCATGGCGACCTCGTTGGCGCCCTCATCCCACACGATCCCGTGCAAGCCTACCGCATCTTCACCTCGATGTTCCTGCACGAGAACTGGCTGCACATCGGCCTCAACATGTGGTCGCTCTACATTCTCGGCACCGTCACAGAGAAGGTCTTCGGGGCCTGGCGCTACACCGCCCTCTACTTCATCTCCGGCATCCTGGCCGGCGTCGTGCAGGCGTTCGTGCAGCCAAACGTGGCGTCGCTGGGCGCGTCGGGCGCGATCTTCGGCGTCTTTGGCGCGTTCGGAGCCTTCATCTGGCTGCGCCGCCGCCAACTTGGCCGCGCGGGTAGCGCGCTCATCAGCCAGTGGGTGATCTTAATTGTCATCAACTTCGTGATTGACTTCTCGAACTCGTCAACAATCGCCGTCTGGGATCACGTCGGCGGCATTGTTACGGGCCTCGTCCTCGGCGCCTTCTTCGTGATGACGAGCAACCGCAAGAAGGCGCGAGAATCGCGACTGTAATACCACGCCCGTCGTTTATGTTGGCGAACGGCTCGTCCTCACCCCCTGTCCCCCTCTCCACTGGGGAGGCGAGGGGGAACCTGGCGCGACGGTCGCGTCGTCGGCTCCCCCTTCCCCTGCCCAGTGGGTCACGACGGCGCCCGCCGTTCGCCACACGGAGACGAACACGCCCTGTAGCGCCTCCTCCACCAGCCCGGCGTGCAGCCAGAGGTAGCGCCAGAGACGCGCCCGATACGCGTTGTAGAGTTGGGCCAGCGCGGCCTGATCCCCAGCCGCGACGCCATCCAGCAGAGTATGGTCGGTCACGGTCATCGTCTGCGCTCCAGACCTTTCCGTCCCACTCAGTATCCCATGTCGCGTGCGCGGCGCCGTCGCACTGTTGTAGACACCGGCGGAGCGCGAGTGGTTCAATTGGGCGGGTGACAGAGTCACACAGAGTCACACAGAGTCAGGCAGCGGTATTTCAGACAAGAGAACTGCGCGAGGGGAGGATGATGATGACCGACTCGGATCAGGTGTTTCAGACGAACAAGGCGCTCTGGAACGAGCTGACCGCCATCCACGCCAGCGGTGAAGTGTACCGGATGACCGACTTCAAAGCGGGCGTGAAGCAGCTTGACCCGATCGTGCGCGCGGAGGTCGGCGACGTGGCCGGCAAGTCGCTGCTGCACCTGCAATGCCACTTCGGCATGGATTCGCTGATGTGGGCGCGGCTGGGCGCTCGCGTTACGGGGATTGATATGTCCGATGCGGCCATCGCGCTGGCGCGGCGGCTGAGCGACGAGATCGGCGTCGCGGCCACATTCGTCGAGTCCAATCTCTACGATCTGCCGCGCGCGTTGGATGGTGAGTTCGACATCGTCTACACCTCCTGGGGCGCGCTCCTCTGGCTCGCGGACCTATCGAGTTGGGCGCGGATCGTCGCGCGCTTCCTGGCGCCGGACGGCTTCTTCTACATCGCCGAAGGGCATCCCTTCATCCAGGTGTTCTACGAGGAGGACGACGCGACCGACCTGCGGGTCCATTACAACTATTTCCACGAGGATCAGCCGGTGTACTTTCCGCCTGGTCACGACTACGCCGACCAGACGCAACAAGTAGCCAGCCCAGGCTATTTATGGCGCCACAGTGTCGGCGACATCCTCAACGCCCTTATCGGCGCCGGGCTGAAGATCGCCTACTTCCACGAGCATGAAGTCATACCCTGGAAGGCGTTCCCGTTCATGGTCAAGGAGGAGAATAGCAACTACTGGCGCCTGCCGCCGGAGTATCCACCCTTCCCTCTTAGCTTCTCGCTCATGGCGACGAAAGCGTGATAGAACATCCGGTTGGCCTGGTGACATGTGGGCCGCCTCACATTACTCCGTCGCCACCCGCAGCCCCAACGCGATCAGCGTCAGCCCCGTCACGCGCTCCAGGGCGCGGCGCACCCCTCGCCGCCGGAAGAGCGCGTCGGCGCGGTCGAGCGCCACGACATAGCTCCCCAGCCACAGCGCCACAATTGCCGCGAAGACGCACGCCAGCAGCACCGACGTGAGGAACACGGGCTGGCCCGGCGCGATGAACTGCGGCAGCAGCGTGGTGTAGAAGACGCCGATCTTGGGGTTGAGCAGGTCGTTGACCAATCCCTGGCGATAGGCGCTCGCGCGACGCCTCGGTGGTGGGGCAGTGGTCCCAGGCGGCTCATCGCGGGTGGGCGCCATGTCGCGCGCCAGCAGGGCATGGACGCCGAGCCAGATCAGATAAGCGGCTCCGGCCAGGCGCAGGACGGTATAGAGCGAGGACGACGCATGCAGGATGGCCGCCAGTCCCGTGCCGGCGGCGATGCCCCAGGTAACGTGACCCGTGACGACCCCCAGCGACGTGAACCACGCGGCTGCGCGTCCGCGCGCCAGGCCCACGCGCGTCACCAGCGCAAAGTCGGGTCCGGGCGTTATGGTGAGCACAATCGCGATCCCAATGAACGCCAGCAGGCGGGTACCCATACACTGATCCTGCCTCTACTGCCTTGATGGACCTTCACAATGCGCTCGCCCGACTGCCCAGGGCCTGTTGCTCCCCCTTCCCGTACCGACGGGATGGGGGCTGGGGGGGTAGGTTCCCAATGGTGCGGATGTGGACACCACGCATCACCGTCGGGACGCCACCGCTTTCCGCCGGGGAGCGCGCTTCCCGACCGCGCGCCTCGCCGTGACGCCGGCGATGGTATCCAGCAGCAGCGGCTGCCTGACGGGCGGCTCCTCGCTGAAGGTGTACGCGCCCAGAACCTCATCGCGGATGGCCCGCGCCTCGTCGGCGGTGCGCGCGTGGACCTGCAACAGCGGCTCTTCCGCGTCCAGCTTGTCGCCCACCTTCGCCCAGAGGTACAGGCCGACCGCGTGATCTATCGGGTCGCCTTTGCGCATCCGCCCCGCCCCCAGCCGCACCGACGCCATGCCCAGCCGTTCCGCGTCTATCGCCGCCACGTAGCCCGTGTGCGGCGCGCGGATGTCTTCGCGATACGGCGCGCTTGGCAGCCGGTCCGGCTGCTCGATCATGCGCGCGTCTCCGCCCTGCGCCGCGATCACCTCCGCCAGCTTCGCCAGCCCGGAGCCGTCCGCGATCGCCCGTTCGGCGCGCGCGCGCCCATCCACCTCGTCCCGCGCCACGCCGGCCATCGCCAGCAGCAGCGCCGTCTCGTGCAGGCAGATCTCCGTCACATCCTCCGGTCCCGC
>DATEGV010000425.1:0-7938 GCA_035279925.1 Ktedonobacterales bacterium
CGCGTGGCGTCTCCTGGCGTGGGGCGGGCGTGTCAAATGTTGTGGCGCGGGCGGCCCCGTCCACGGAGAGCGGCGTCGAATTGACGGAGGACGCCGACCGCAACGGCTCCGAGTCTACATGTGGCCGGTGCAACCGCTCGCCAACTGTCTCGCTGGGCTTCGGCTGTGACAGGGGAATGGAACGCACGCGGCGCGGGCGCATTCTGCGCGCGTCGTCGAGCCAGTGGGTAGCCGTCACACCGCCCAAGGGGGCGCCGACGTCGGTGGCGCGCGCATCGAGCGAGCCGACGAGAACCGGCTCACGGTCGCGCTGGGTGAGTGGGTCGCGCCGCAGACGCGCGACGACATGTGCGCTGAATTCGCGAACCCATGCGGTGAGGCGACGCACGATCATGGGGCGCTCCCTCGCTTCTGGCTTGTATTTCGATCCGCGCCCACGGGACGGGAGGGGTCGCCGCCAGATGGAAGAAAGGGGCAATCCGCCTGGCTGCGCTGCCTGTCACCGTTCATGTGTGATGATAGCACGCGGCGCCGCGCTCGTCAATTTCGCACGCGGGCCTACGCTGTCGGAACGGTCTGTTGATTGTCAATTTTCCAGGCGCCGTTTTCCTGGATCAGCGTCAACGCCAGCGTGATCGGTTGGCCGAGCGCCGTGCCGTTCACAGCGAAGTCTACCGCGACGTTGACCGTCGCCCCGTTTGGCGGCACGCCTGACGGCGGCGCCACCGTGGGAGTTCCCGCGCCACTGCTCTCCGCGATCTTGTATGAGGCAAAGTCAGGGGCGCAGGTGGCGATCTTGGCGTTTGGCCCGAGCGCGCTCAGAGCATTCGTGAAGCCGGCTTGGAATGCGCCTTCGTCGCCTTGTTGCTGATATCTGCTCGACAGCTGCTTGTACGCGGTCGCGTAATCCTGGGTCACGAGGGCGTCGCAAAAGGTGACCGCCACCATCAGCGGCGCGACGTTCTTCCCCAACAGCGCGTCGTCAATCTTGTCCAACTTCCACTGGCCGCCCTGCTTGATAAGCGTGATTGACCCCGAGGTGGTCGTGGGCGTCGGATCGGGGCGCGTGAAGCTGACGAGAAGCGTCACCGTATTGACACCCGCGCTCACGTTTGGACCACCGGTGGGGATCGGACAGCTCTGCACCGCCCCGCTCAACGTGTCGCGCAGAGTGTTCGCGCTGGTGAAGTCGCCGCTCGATACGGTCTTTTGGTAATTGGTGGAGAGCAGGTCGTACGCCGCGCTGTAGTTCTTCGAGGTGAGGTCGGCGCAGAAGTTCCTCGCCGCCACCGAGGCCGCCGAGACTTCCGCGTCCGTTTGCAGAATCGGAATGACGACGAAATACGCCAAGAGTCCGGCGGCGACGGCAAGCATGCCGATGATGGAGCCGAGCGTGATCCAGACGCCGCGATGCGATCCGCGGCGGCGTTCCCCGCGCGGCTGAGGATGTGAATGCTCGGCGTGGGTGGCAGGCGGAAGTTGGCCGCCCGCGTGACCTGGCGTTGACATGATAATTCCTCACCACGAGAACCGGCCGCAAGCGGCCATACGATAGCAAACGGGTTAACCCACGCGCCAGATTGCGGGAGCCGGGGTCGTGGTTGCATAATGAGTGGCGCGTGCATACAGTACTATAACGTAGGTGAGAAGCGTTTTTGGCACAGACAGCTTGGAGTCATTCAATCACATGACGCTGCGCTCAGGAGGTCAACCATGGAAGAGGACGAGCTGGGAACTCAACGCGCGCTCCGACATCGCATGTACGTCGCCTGCTCCCGTTGCGAGCAGATGATACCGATTGAGGCCGCTAGCATCGTTCCCGGTGACGCGCTCGAAGACCACTCCGAATACACCTACCTATGTCAGAACTGCCAGCAGGCGCTCGCCGACGGCGAAACCGACCTGCCCACCGCACAGCCTTGAGCCGCGCTCGAAGGGGTACTCAACCATGAACATGCGCTTTCGCGCCGTCGTCTACCAGTTTGGCGGCGCCTCACAGAGCCTTGAGCGGCACTTTCGCGAGCTGCGGGAGGAGTTGCTGCGCCAGGGCCGTCACTTCGGCCTGCTGCCCGCGCCCGATCAATGGCGCCCGCCGGTAGACACCCACGAGACGCCTGACGCGATACAGGTCAAGATCGAGCTGGCGGGCATGCGCGAAGAGAACATTGACATCACGCTCTATGAGAACGCGCTCGTCGTCTCCGGCCTGCGCGAGGACGACTCCGAACACGACGAGAGTATCTGTTACCACGAGGCACAGGTGCGCTATGGCGTGTTTCGTGTCGAGGTCGTGTTGCCCCGGCCGGTGCGCGCGGATGAGGCGTGGGCGCGCTATGAGAACGGGTTCCTGCGAGTGGGTCTGCCCAAAGTCGTGGCCAGCGAGCCAGGCACGGAGCGACCGACCAATGAAACCGGACATGTGACCAGCGGCATAAGCGGCGGTCACTTAGACGCCATCTCCAACGTGATGTCGCATGAGGGTATCGCGTTCGCATCCCCTCGCCACAGCGATGAAACCGAGTTTGCTCCGTTGAGGAGAAGTTGTTGATGAGCGAAGACGAGAAGATCACACCGCCCGATCCCGCCGACGCCGATGAGGCTCCTGCCGAGCGCGAACCGGCGGAGAGCACGGGCGCCGCCGACGCCGCGCCGCCGTTTATGCGCGCGGAGGAGCCACGCGCCCAAGAGGCAGAGACCACCGAGGAGCCGCGCGCAGAGGAGCCATCCGAGGAAGTGACGCGCGAGGTCGAGCCACGGGACGAGGAGCCACGGGACGAGGAGCCACGCGAGGAGCAAGAGTCCGCTGACGAACCGCTCACGGAGACCACGGCGAGCGAGCCCGCGGAGACGCTTGCCGCAGCCGCGCCGCCCGAGCCGGCGGGGGAGAGCGACGAGGGCAAGGTGGATCTGCCCGACGAGTTGCCGATTCTCCCGCTCAAGGATACGGTCGTCTACCCGTTCGCCGTCATGCCGTTGGGTGTCGGCAAAGACCGCTCGATTCGCCTGATTGACGAGGTGATGCGCGGCTCGCGCCTGGTCGGTCTCGTCGCCCAGAAAGACGCTGAGGTCGAGGAGGCCGGCCCGGACGACTGTTACACCATCGGCTCCGTTGCGCGCATCGCGCGTCTGCTGCGCATCCCCGACGGAACGATCCAGGTCATCGTGCAGGGCCTACAGCGCATCACCATCGAGGAGTACACGGCCGACCAGCCGTTCCTCAAGGCGCGCACGCGGCTGATTCCCGAAACCTCAGAAGAGAACATCGAGATGGAGGCGCTCAAGCGCACCGCCATTGACCTCTTCCAGCGGCTCGTCAACCTCGTGCAGTATCTCCCCGATCAGTTGGCGCTGGCCGCGATGAACTTGGAAGACCCGGCGCAGGTCGTCTACCTCATCGCGAGCAGTGTCCAGATGGACCTCGCGCTCCGCCAGGAACTACTCGAAATGGATCAGGTGCGTGAGAAGCTGGAGCGCGTAAACAGCTTCCTCACCCATGAGCTTGAGGTGCTGGAGCTTGGCAAGAAGATCCAGAGCCAGGCGCAGGAGGAGATGGGTAAGGCGCAGCGCGAATACTTCCTGCGCGAGCAGCTCAAAGCCATCCAGAAAGAGCTTGGCGAGGAGAGCGACGAAGCCGCGACGATCAACTCACTGCGCGACAAGATCGAACAGGCGCATATGCCGGAGGAGGCGCACAAGGAAGCTCTGCGTGAGCTTTCGCGCCTGGAGAAGATTCCGTCCGCGTCTCCGGAGTACTCCGTCATTCGCACCTATCTTGACGTGCTGGTTGTGCTGCCGTGGGACAAGAGCACGGGCAAGCGTATTGATGTGCCCTTCGCGCGTCAGGTGCTCGACGAAGATCACTACGACCTCGACAAGATCAAGGACCGCATTCTCGAATACCTCGCCGTGCGCCGCCTCAAAGAGGACCGGCAAGGGAGCGAGACGGGCGGACCCGGCACCGGCGCGCCAACCAGTCGCGAGCCGATTCTCTGCTTCGTCGGCCCTCCCGGCGTGGGCAAAACCTCCCTGGGGCATTCGATCGCCCGCGCCCTTGGCCGCGAGTTCGTGCGTTTGTCGCTTGGCGGCATCCACGACGAGGCGGAGGTGCGCGGCCACCGGCGCACATATATCGGCGCGCTGCCGGGCCGCATCATCCAGTCCATTCGCCGGGCGGGCACGAACGATCCCGTCTTCATGCTGGACGAGGTGGATAAGGTCGCGTCGGATTGGCGCGGCGATCCGTCGTCCGCGCTCCTGGAGGTGCTCGACCCTGAACAGAATCACTCGTTCCGCGACAACTACCTCGATCTCCCCTTCGATCTCTCGAAGGTGATGTTCATCGCGACGGCCAACGCGCTCGAACCGATTCCGGCGCCGCTGCGCGACCGCATGGAGATACTCGAACTCGCCGGCTACACCGAAGAGCAGAAGCTGCACATCGCTCGCCAGTTTCTGCTGCCCAAGCAGATCGCGGCGAACGGGCTGACCGACGCCGAAATCGCCATCAGCGATGAGGCGATCCTGCGTGTGATTCGCGACTACACGCGCGAGGCGGGCGTGCGCAATCTTGAGCGCGAGATCGGGTCCGTCTGCCGCAAAGTGGCGAAACAGATCGCCGAGGGACGCACCGAGAAGCTCGACGTTACCCCTGACGTGGTGCAAGAACTGCTCGGTCGCCAACGTTTCTTCGGCGAGGTGGCCGAGCGCATTGACCGTCCCGGTGTGGTGACGGGCCTCGTGTGGACGCCCGTCGGCGGCGATATCATCTTCGTCGAGGCAGCGATGATGCGCAGCCATGAGGCGCAGTTGACCCTCACGGGCCAGCTTGGCGACGTGATGAAAGAGTCCGCGATGACGGCGCTCTCCTATGTGCGCTCCAACGCGGCGCAGCTTGGAATTGACCCGCGCGTCTTCGAGGATAACAGCCTGCATATCCACGTGCCGGCGGGAGCTATCCCCAAGGACGGCCCCTCAGCCGGCGTCACCATCGCCACGGCGATTGTGTCGTTGGCGCTGGGGCGCAAGGTCCGCTCCGATCTCGCGATGACCGGCGAGGTCAGTCTGCGGGGCAAAGTCTTGCCCATCGGCGGTTTGAAAGAGAAGATCCTCGCGGCGCACCGCGCGGGCATCCAGACGATTGTCCTGCCGAAACGCAACGAACCCGACCTGGAAGATCTGCCGATGGAACTGCGCGATCAGATGACGTTTGTACCCGTAGACGACGTGCGCGACGTAATTACGGCGGCGCTCGAAGGCCCGCAGCACGTTCGCCTGGCGCAGACCGGCGGCTCACCTGATCGCAAGTCGGATAGCACGGGCCTCGTGGCGAGCCAGGGCTAGCGCGCACTACACCATGTCCTTCCCGCCGTGTCTCGGATGTACGCGCGGTAGGGGCATCGTATCCTCACGCGTCGAAAAGTGGCTCCCCAATGTCTTGTCTTGTGTGCGATGATGGAAGCCGACGCTCAGAGACGCGCAGTCGGCTTGATTTCTGCTACATGTAGGGATACTTCTCGTGAACTGTACCCGGCTCCCCGGGTCGTATAGCTGTGCGGTGGGGTTGGCTTGTGGCAAGGAGCAATATCCATGACGCGGACGGGAGTCTTGCTGCGCATAGAGTGTAAAAAGTGCCAGGTAGTCGTCACCGAAGACCGCGTATATTGTCAGGGCCGCACGCCCTCATCCGATGAGGTGTGGTCCGTTCCGCGCGCTCGTGTCGCCGGCGTGCGAACTCATTCGGGGTTGTTGCTCGCGGAGTTGGATGTGCGCACCCGCGATGGCGAAGCCTTCACCGCTCCGGGCGTAGGCGCCTTTGACGCCTTGCGGGCGATTGACCTGCTCGGCTACTCCCCTGATCACATGGCGGAACCACCAGCGCCTCCGTCTGATCGCCGCCCGCTAGAGCTTGTCTGCGGCGAGGCGCGCTTGGTGGTGACGGAGACGGAGGTCGAATGGACCGGCGAACGTCCCTGGCGTCTCCTGTGTAAGGAGATCGCCGGGGTAGCTGCGCAGCCAGCGCCGCCCGTGGCCAAACTCGCGTTCCACACGTTCGGCGGCCGAATCTGCCGCGCGCAGAATGTGCCGCTGTATGGCGCCGTGCGCATCATCGAGCGGCTTGGCTACGCGCCTGATGACGACCGCGCACATTACTCCCAGGGCGGGGCAGGCGGCGCGACCAGAGCGCCGCGCGCCGCGAATCCCACAAACGATCGTGCCCGCAGCGTTCACGCGACCAGGCGCACCGTTCGCGGCGCCCCACGCGGGGCGGGCCGGCGGAAAGCTGCCCCGACGAGCGCGCGGGGCCCTCATACAAAGGGTGGACCCGAACCCGCAACCGCAACACGGCAACGCGCCGCCTCCACGCGCGGGCGTTTTCCGCCGGTCAACTGGCTTGTCGCGATTGCCGCCGGCTTCTCGCATCTCATCGTGCGCCACACGCAGTAGTCGCGCGCGGTTCAGTGCGCCGTCCGGCGTGCATGCGGCTGGCGTCGCGCCTCACAATATGAGCGCGGCTGATGAGCCGTATGGTGTCGCGTGGGTAGTGGCCGAGATGGCGGCTGCCGCGCGGAAGCTCCGCGTCCTGACCTGATCCGCGTGCCGGGCGCTAAAGAGGTAGATGAGTGACAGAATCGCATTTGGAACACCGTGCCACTGGAACCGCCCGCCTGATGGGCATCTTCGCCCATCCAGACGACGAATCGTTTGGCATGGCGGGAACGCTCGCCCGTTCTACCATGACGGGGCATCCCACGGCCATCGTCTGCGCCACCCGTGGCGAGGCGGGCAAGATCGCCGAAGGAGTGGACGCGACGCCGGAGAACCTGGGCGTCGTGCGTGAGCGCGAGCTGCGTAACGCCTGCGCCGCCGTAGGCGTCTACGACGTCTCGTTCCTCGATTATGTGGATGGCCATCTGCACGAGGCGGACGAAGCCGAGGCCGTCGGTCGCATCGTCTACCACCTGCGCCGCTTCCGCCCGGATGTCGTCGCCACGTTTGAGGCCAAGGGCGGCTATGGGCATCTCGATCACATGGCGGTCCATCGCCACACCCTTGCCGCCGTCGTCGCCGCCGCCGATCCGAAGCGCTACCCCGAGCAGATCGCGCAGGGCTGGCAGCCACACCGTGTCACCAAGGTGTATTACACCGCGATCCCACGTGAACGGCTACAGGAGATGCGCGCGGAGGCCCTGAAGCGCGGCGAGGACTTCATTCCCGGCGGCGACGCCGGCACCATCCCCGTCGAGGAGATGGGCACGCCGATGGCCGAGATCACGACGTTCATCCGTCTCAACGACAACGAGTTTGAGGCGAAGAAGCGTTCGATGTTCTCGCACGCCAGCCAGATGCCGAGCGACGGCCCATTCCGCCAGGCCAACGCCGAGGAACTGCGCTCGTTCATGGGCACGGAGACGCTGACGCTCGCGCCGCCACCGATCTCCGCGCGCTCGTTCCCGGCGCGTGAGACCAACGTCTTTGCCGGGCTGGAGTAGCAACTGACCCGCGCCTCCCCGACACCCGGGCGCGCGACCATGGAACGCTGATCGGCGCAATCTCCGAGAAGGCGCACGGCCTCCTACGTCGTCTTAGCCTTCTTGGCGGCGGCGGCGGGCGCGCTCTCGACGGGCAGCGTCGCGACGTAGGCTTCGAGCGCCGCGCGATCCTCCGGGGCAAGCGTCATCTCAAATTCGCGCTCCAACTTGCCCTTTTCGAGGGCTGGCGTCCAGCAGGAACGGCGCGCGCAGAGATACGCGCCTCGGCCCGACTTCTTGCCCGTCGGGTCGAGTTCAATACGCCCAACCGGCGTGCGCACGACGCGAATGAGCTCGCGCTTCGGGCGCGCCTCGCGGCAGGCGATACACGTGCGCACGGGAACGCGCCGTGGCCGCGCCGGTTGCTTGGGTTTCGCGGGTGTGCCTGCCATGCTACCGCTCCACCCGC
>DATEGV010000426.1:0-20403 GCA_035279925.1 Ktedonobacterales bacterium
TGACCGGCTCGACGCCGTGCGCGCCAATGGCGCCATCGAGCTGCTACGTGACTCCAAACATCAAGGGTTGCGCGCCATCCCCAGGCTGGCCGACGAGGCCGCCACGCGGCTCGGGCTGCCGCGCGATGTCTGCGAGCGGTACCTGCGGCTGCTGGACTATGATCTGACTGATCATGATCTGCGTGGATTGCGGCTCTTCCTGGAGATGGCAATACCGGGCTTTCAGTGGGACACCACGCGATTCGCGTAACGAGGGAACTCCATGCGACGGATAGATGAGCTTGAGGCGCAGTTCGCGCGCCACCATTCGCTGCCACGTGAGGCGGTCATCAAGGCCGACCTGCTGCGCTCCGGCGTACGCTTTGAGGCGGGCGCGCTGGTCCGCGCGCCAGGCGAGGCCGAGGCCGGGGCGCGTGAGCACCAGCCGAAATCCTACTTCATCTTCTCGTTCGATATGGTCAAGCAGGCACAACTGGACGAGGCGCAGAAGTGGCACGCGCCCGAAGAGATCGCGCTCAGCGGCGGCCCCTATGACCTGCGGCGCACCATCATCTCCACGCGCCTAAACCCCGCTTCACCCTATCGCGTCGCCCCGCGTGACGGCGCGCTCTGGCTGCATCTGGAGGACGCGCCCATCGCGCTCGTCAGCCTGCACGAGCTCCCCCAGCACTACCGCGAGAAGCTGCCGGACGGGCGGCCCGTCGCGGAGATCACCCCGACCATCGAGTGGGGCTACCTGCTCTATCTCACTGTCTTTCGCGTCTGCCAGTATTACGGCGCGAAAGAGGAGTGCCAGTTCTGCGACATCAATAACAACTACCGCCAGCAGATCGAGGAGAAGCGCCCCTACACCGGCGTGAAATCGGTCGCGGACATCGTGGCCGCGCTGGAGCGTGTCAACGCCACCGACACGGAGAGCCGCGCCTATACGCTGACCGGCGGCAGCATCACATCCACTCTGCGCGGCAAGAACGAAGTCGAGTTTTACGCGCAGTACGTCGAGGCGATCGAGACGCGCTTTCCGGGCCGCTGGGTGAGCAAAGTCGTGACGCAGGCGTGGCCCGTCGAAGATGTGAAGCGGCTCAAGACGGCCGGCGCGCAGATCTATCACCCCAACTATGAGGTCTGGGATCCCGAGCTCTTCCCCAAGATCTGCCCCGGAAAGACGCGCTACATCGGGCGCGACGAGTGGATCAAGCGTATTGTTGACGCTGGCGAGGTCTTCGGTCCATCGCACGTCATCCCCAACTTTGTCTCCGGCGTCGAAATGGCGCGGCCCTACGGCTACAGCGATGTGGAGGACGCCATCGCGTCCACCGCCGAGGGTCTGCATTTCTTCATGTCCAAGGGCATCACCCCGCGCTTCACGACGTGGTGCCCGGAGCCGATGACGGTGCTTGGCGACGCTAACCCCGACGGCGCGCCGCTTGAATACCATCTGCGCCTGCTGGAGACGTATCGCGACATCATGGACCACTACCGGCTGGCTCCCCCGCCCGGTTACGGCGAGGCCGGCCCAGGCAAGGCCGTCTTCTCCGTCAGCGCGTTCATGGACGTGCTGGAACCACTCGCGGTCGAGCAGTCCGCATAACAGGGTTGACAGGCGACGCGAGTAAGGAGTCCGACAATGCGCGCGATGACGCCAGATGAGTGCCGGCGTTTTCTCTGGAAGGGCAACCACACAATGGTTGTCGCCACTCTACGCGCGGATGGGCGTCCGCATCTCACTCCCGTCTGGTATACGCTAGACGGCGAGCGCGTAGCGTTTCAGACGCCAGGAAGCTCGGCCAAGGTGCGGCACATTCGCCGCGACCCAAGAATCACCGTCTTCGTAGACGATGAAGCGCCACCCTTTGCCTACGTGACCGTCGAGGGCGCGGCGGAGGTCGTCGAAGCGCCCGCGGAGTTACGTCATTGGGTTGAACGCATCGGCGCCAGATACTTAGGCGAGGAGCAGGCCGAGACGTATCGGGAGCACTATCTTTCGGCGGGCGATGTCCTTGTGTGGGTGACACCCACGAAAATCAGCGGATTCGATTTCACCTCAGACGACGAACTCCTGACGGTGTCAGACGTGAACCGTTCCCAGCCCTGACTCCTGACTCGCATGAGAGGATACCTGAATATGCCGACGATAACCACCACACAGGAAACGCTGGAGCGCGCCCAGGCCGGCGAGCGCCTCACCCTCGACGACGGGTTGGCGCTGCTCGAACACGCCAGCTTCGACGAACTGCGCGCCGCCGCCGACGCCGTACGCCTGCGCCGCCATCCCGAGGGGATCGTCACCTACCTCGTGGACCGCAACATCAACTACACCAACGTCTGCATCATAGACTGCGGCTTCTGCGCCTTCTACCGCAAACCCGCAAGCTCCGAGGCGTACCTGCTGACGAACGAACAGATCGGCGCGAAGATCGAGCAACTGCTCGCCTGGGGCGGCACGCGCATCCTCCTGCAAGGCGGCGTCAACCCGTACCTGAAGCTCGACTACTACACAGATCTGCTGCGCTACATCAAGGCCAACTATCCAACCATCCAGATAGACGCCTTCTCGCCAGTCGAGGTCTGGAACATCGCCCGCATCATGAAGACGCCACTGGCCGATGTGCTCGCCGAGCTGCGCGCCGCCGGGCTGGATGGCCTGCCGGGTGGGGGCGCGGAGATCCTGGACAACCGCACGCGCAACGCCATCGCCCCGCACAAAGGCACCTGGGAGAGTTGGATAGAGGCCGAGCGGCTCGCGCAGCGCCAGGGGCTCACCACGTCGGCGACGATGGTCTTCGGCTTCGGTGAGGGCCTGGATGAGCGCATCCTGCACCTCATGCGGCTGCGCGACCTGCAAGACGAGAGCCTCGCCTACAACGGCAACGGCTTCACAAGCTTCATCTGCTGGAGCTACCAGCCCGACCACACCGCGATGGGCGGCGTGCGCGCGCCCGGCGAGGAGTACCTGCGCATGGTCGCCGTAAGCCGCCTGATGCTGGACAACTTCGCGAATATCAGCGCCTCCTGGCCCTCGCAGGGACCCGTCCTCGCGCGGGAGGCGCTGCACTGCGGCGCGAACGACTTCGGCAGCACGATGATGGAGGAGAACGTCGTCAGCGCGGCGGGCGCGGACGTCGGCACGTGTATGACCGTCGAGCAGATACACGACGAGATTCGCCGCGCCGGCTTCCAGCCCGCCAAGCGCGACAGCAACTACAACATCCTCGCCACCTTCGCCACGGAAGGGTAGCGAGCGCATGCCAGCCCAGACGCTCTACCATGCGCGCCACGTCCTCCCCGTCAGCCGCGAACCCATCACGGACGGCGCGGTTGTCGTGGAGGGTGAGCGCATCCTGGCCGTTGGCCCGCATGCGGACCTGCGCGTCGGCTACCCGAACGCGCGCCCCGTCGCGCTTGGCGACGCGCTGCTCATGCCGTCCGCGATCAACGCGCACACCCATCTCGAGTTGACCGAACACGCGCGCGCCGTACCTGAAGGGCTGCCCTTCGCGGAGTGGATCGTCGCTGTCGTGCGCGCCAGCCGCAACCGCAGGCCAGCGGACTTCCAGCGCGCCGCCGAGGCAGGCGTCCGTATGCTGCTCGCAAGCGGGACGGCGGCCGTCGGCGAGATCTGCACGCACGGAGCCAGCGTCGAACCCATAGTGGCGAGCGGGCTGCGCGGCGTCGTGTACTACGAGCTATTGGGCGTGGACCCGGAGCAGGCGCCGGACATTCTCGCGCGCGGCCAGCGCCAGCTACGGGAATGGGCAGAGCGATACCCTGGGGCCAGCGTCCGCTTCGGCCTCTCCCTGCATACCCCCTACACCGTCTCGGCCCGCCTCTTTGAGCTTGCCGGCGCGTGGTGTCGCGCGGAGGGCGTGCCGCTCTGCATCCACGCCGCCGAATCGCCCGCGGAGACGCAATGGCTGCTGGACGGCACGGGTCCCATCGCGGACACGATCTATGCGAGCGCCGGCTGGCCGATCACGCCGCAATCAGCGCCGGGGTGCTCCCCCATCGCGTATCTCGACCGCTTGGGCGCGCTGGCCGCGCGTCCGCTGCTGGTACACGGAGTGCGGGTGTCTACGGAGGATCTGGAGACGCTGGCGCGGCGGCGCGTCGCGGTGGCGCACTGCCCACGCAGCAACGCCTGGTTGGTGTGCGGCAGAATGCCCTACGCGGCCTATGAGCGAGCGGGAGTGCGCGTCGCGCTCGGCACGGACAGCCTGGCCAGCGCGCCCACTCTCTCGCTCTGGGATGAGGCCGCGGCCGCCTACGCGACACACCGCGCGGCGGGCGATACGGCCACTCCGGCGGCGCTGCTGCGGCACGCGACGCTTGATGGCGCGGTGGCGCTGGGCCTCGAAAACGAACTGGGTTCACTTGAATCGGGAAAACTGGCGCAATTGGCATGCGCCTCGCTTAGTCCACTCTCCGAACGCGAACGCGAGGATGCGCAATCCGTCCTGACGGCGCTGATGGAGGGCCGGCTGGAACCTGGGCCTGTTCAGGCATAGCGCCCACGCGCGCGTCGGTTTCGGGGTCCTGCTCGCTCCCGTCGGAATCCGCGCCTGTGGTACGATGCGCTCGTCTCAGGACGTTGATTCCCGCGAGTGGCACGCTCGCCGGACCGCCAATTGGAGAGGCGCCGGAAGCACATGAAACGAGACATCCTGGACCGCCATCGGTCGCTGCGCATCCTGATCGGCCTCGTGATCATCGCGCTGGGCATGTACGTGATCGGCACAATCTGGTCCGTGCTCGTCGTCTTCGGCGGCGTCATACTGCTCTTCCTGCTTGCCTGGATCGTCTCCTTCATCCTCGAGCCGGTCGCCGCCTTCCTCTGCCGGCGCGGCATGTCACGGATCATCGCCGTCTCGCTCGTCTACACCGCCCTGCTGATTGTCGTCTCCGGCGCCATCGTGCTCGCCGTACCGTCGTTCGGCGGCCAAATACAGCAGCTTGCGCGCGAAGTCACCACCGTCTTCTCACCTGACAACCTGCCCACCCTAAATCAGAAAGCGGTCGGACTGCTGCGCCATTTCGGCCTGCGCCAGAAGGACGCGCAGAACATCGTCAACCAGATCTCCGCGCACATCCCTGGCTGGGCGTCGTCCCTCTCCAGCGGCGCAATCACCTTCGCCACCAATCTGGTGACCTCTCTCTTCAACATCATCCTCGACGCATCGCTGGTGCTCATCATCTCCTTCTATATCATGCTGGACGGCGCCCGCTTGATGGAGTCCGTCGTCGTCAAGCTGCCACCCGTCTGGATAGACGACGTGCGCCTGTTCCAGCGCAACATCAAGGAGATCTTCGGCGGCTTCTTCCGCGCGCAGATGATCGTCGCCGGCATCTACGCCGCATTCACGTGGATCATCCTGCTGGCGCTGGGCCAGGCGAATGGGTTGCTGGTCTCCATCGTCTCCGGCGTCATCATGCTGCTGCCGTTCATCGGCGCGTTCCTGGCCATCGCCCCGCCGACGCTGCTGGTGCTGCTGCAAACCCCACCCAACCAGATCCTCTTCAAGGTGATCCTGCTGATCTTCCTGCTGGCGGTGGCGCAGCACATCGTCCTCAATCTGATGGCTCCGAAGATCTTTGGCCATCACATCGGCGTGCCGACGCTGGTGCTGTTCGCCGCGCTGCTGCTGGGCGCGAAGGAGGGCGGCGTCTGGGGCGCGTTCTTCGCGGCGCCTGTGGTCGGCGTTGGCTACGCCATGTTTGAGGTCTTCTACGAACGCTGGTCCAGCAAGTCCGCGCTCTTCCAAACCGTAGAGGCGGAGGAGACTGGCGGCGCTGACGCTGAGGCGGGACCACCGGACGATGTCGCATCCCCTGGCGCCCCGCCGCTCACCTACAAGCCGCGCCCCAAGGCGAGCGACGCCACGGCCGACGACTCCGCGCGCGAGACGCTGACTCGCGGCGCCGGTTCGCCTCGCTGAGCGGTCGGCATTCCCCCCAAGGTCCCACCCGCTTGGAGCGGCTTGATATACTCAGCCTGCGGAGTACGCTGGGCTGTGGCGGGCGCGCCTGGCGATTGAGGGTGGGGGAGCCGTTTGACATCATCTCGTTCGCCGCGCGCGGGTGTCCGTTCCGGCGCGACCATCCCGTTGCGCGATCTGGCGCTGGATGACCGCGAGCGCGTCTTTTATGGCCCGCGTTCCGGTGACATCGCGCTGCTCGGCCTGCTCACCGTGATTCTGCTCGGCAACGGCCTCTACATCTGGCATCGCCTGGGTCCCAAGAACGACCACAGCGGACAGGCGATCTTCTGGGGGCTGGCGCTGCTCTGCGCGCTCTGGTCCATCCTCGTCTACACCTTCAAGCTCTCCGTCTGCGCGCGTGTCGGCCCGCATGGCCTCACGATCACGCGCGGACCCTGGCAGACGGAATTGGCCTGGGCGCACGTGGCGCGGTTGGTCGAGCGGATGCAGATGGACGGCGGGCAGCGGCTACGCTGGGTGGCGGCGCTGGCGCGCGACGGCCGGCAGTTGCAGGTGCGCGAAGATATGGTGCTGGACTATCAGGGATTCCGCCGCGAGACCTACGAGCGCTACCGGCTCTGGCGCGACCACGGCGGCACCTGGGGCACGACACGGGGCGGCCCCTACCGCGCGGTGGAGACCAGCTCCGCGCAGGCCAAATGGTTCAGCGTCCTGGCGGCGTTCATCGGCTTACCCGGTCTCTATTTTTGGACGCAGATACCACCCGCCGGCCTGCTCGGCGTGGCTCTGATCGCGCTTGCCCTCATCTGCGCCGGCCTGGGGCTGCGCGCGCGCTTGCGCCGGCAAACCTACAGTATTGACGCGAAAGCCATTGAGTCGCGCCGGCTCGGCGGCGGGTCGCGGCTCGCCTGGGGCGATGTCGCGCGTGTGGACCGCAACCGCATCGCCTTCAGCGGCCTCGTGAAGTTGTGCATTCACGCCGGACGGCTCGCGCTGCGTGTGGCGGCGCGGCGCGATGGCCGTGTCCAGAGCTTCGACTGGTATCCCCGCGTGCCGGAGTACCTCACCCTGCGCGGCGCGGGCCGGCAGGTGCGCATTCGCCTGCATCGGCTCGCCCGGCCCGATGAGATGCTCGCCTGGGTCGAGTTCTACGAGCGCCTCGGCCGCCGGCGCGCAGAGACAGCGGGACCGCGCAGAGTCGCCCCCGTCACGCGCAGGCTGACGCCCTCCGCGTCGGTCCCTGACCTCTCCGGCCCCGCTGGGCCACGCGATCCGTGGGGCGCCGGTCGGCAGGGCGACAAGGACGCTCCAGGTGAGGAGGAACCGCCGTTCTCGGCCGCGCAACCCGATGACGCCACCGCCGCTACCGCGCCGTCACAAACGAATGTCGCCCCGGACGAAAGCGCCGCGTGGCTGCGCGCCGACGTCAGCAACGTCTGGTCGCCCGGCCAGGCGCCTCAGCGCCACCAGCCCGCCCATACGTGGCAGAGCGACACCGACACGGCTGCCGGTGACGATGGGTGGTTCCAGCGCACGCCACACGCCGACGATGTGAGCGCGACGCCCGCTGCGACGCCACCCGAGCCGGAGTTCGCGCCAGGTCCCCCCGCATGGCCCCACCCTGACGCTCAACGTAACACCGGCTTCGTGGTCCCGTCCTCTACGCGCGACCCAGCGTATGGCGCTGGCATCCCGTCCCAGCCGGTGGATCGCGCCCCCCAGTCCACTGCCCCACATGGAAACGGGAGCCCAGAGATGTCGTGGCGGCACTCTGAGCCGCTGCCTTCGCCCCCCCGGCACGAGACCTGGCCACCCACGTCCACCGAGCCGAATTGGCCGACCGATGACGACGAGAACGCCAGCGAGGACGGAGCCGACGACGCGCCGACCGCCGCCGTTGAAAGCCTGGCGTCCGCGTTCGCGCCGTGGAAGGATGACGGCTCCTGGCAGCGGCCACAGTTCCCCCGTTACGGCCCTCCGTCAATACCGGATGCCGAGGATGACCGCTAGAACGCCGCTGACTCCCCCTCTCCTGTGGGAGAGGGGGCTGGGGGGTGAGGTCTGTTCTTTTCGCGCGAGGGCGGCGTGGTGTGTCCATCCGCCCCAGCCTGGCTCGCGGGTCCCGGTGTTGCTCCGTCGCTCCCCGGCGTCACGTGACCAGCCGAGGCTGCCAGCGCGCTTGCCTCCTCGCGCAGCGCCCGCGTCGCCTCACTGAAGCGCACCGGATACGGCTGAGGCGCCGTCAGCGCGCGGTATGGCTCCGGCAGCGCCCGCAGATTCGTCTGCGCCAGCTCCCATACCTCGGAGAGCGGCGGCAGACTCCCAGGAATGATGCGCCCCAGCCGCATCACGGGCCGCAATAGACGCACATAGCCTGATGGCGCCGGCTCGTTAGCCAGTTGGATGAGATCCTCGCGCCATTCGGGATGCCGGTAGACCTCCTTGCGGCCCGGCCACGTCGTCTTGACGCCCGCGATCTTGAGTTTGGGCTGCCCGTTGCCGTCTTCCTCGACATACCAGGCTTCCTTGTAGACGCCGCCAAGCGCCCCGCCCGCAATCCCACGCGAGGGGCTGCCAGCCGCCGCGCCCAGCGCGGTGCCTACACCGAAGGCGTCTATCTCCGCTCCGGCCGCCAGCAGGTCCGCGATCTCATACTCATCGAGGTCGCCGCTCGCCAGAATCCGCACCTGGCCCATGCCCGCGTCGTGGAGCCGCTCACGCACATACAGGCTGTCGTCGCGGATGTTGCCGCTATCGAGCCGCACCGCCGCCAGCGTATGTCCGAGCGTGTCCGCGACCCGTCGCGCCACCGCGATGGCCGTGTCGATCGCCTGCCGGGTGTCGTAGGTGTCTAGCAGCAACGTGTAGCGATTGAACGACTCCGCGATGGCGGTGAAGGCCTCCTCTTCGGTCGGGAAAAGTTGGATGAGCGCGTGCGGCACCGTACCCGTCGCGAGCAGTCGGTAATCGAAGGCCGCCGCCAGCAGCGACGTGCTCGAACAGCCGCCGATGTATGACGAACGCGCCACTACCATCGGATTCTGCGCCCGCCGGAACGCGAATTCGGAGACGCGGCGCTGCTGCGCGGCCCAGACGACACGCGAGGCCTTCGTCGCCACCAGCGTCGCGAGGTTGATCGCTTGCAGCAACCCAGACTCGATGAGCATCGCCTCACGGAACGGCGCCGTCACCCGCAGCAGCGGCTCATTGGGAAACGCGATGGCTCCCTCCGGCATCGCCAGGATCTCGCCGGTGAAGCGCAGTGTCGCCAGTTCATCCAGGAATGCGGCGTCGTAGTCGCGCACGCGCGCGAGAAACGCGAGCTCGTCCGGCAAATACTGAAATGACTGGACAAACTTGAGCGCCTCTTCCAGGCCAGCCAGCAACATGTACGCGCCGCCGAAAGGCGCCGAGCGCACGTAGAGATCGAACGTGGTCAGGCCGTTGCGCCCCGTCAGCCAGCTCACATATGCGGCGTCGGGATGATACATGTCGGTGTAGAGGCCGGGATGTTCCCCCGGCAGCCGGCGTAACATGCGTGGCGCGCTCGCTTTCTGTTACTCCGGCAGGCGAGGAAACTCTTCACGGAATTGTGTCAACCGCGCCTCGATGTCGAGTGTGCGCCGGTGCATGATCGGCGGCGCCGTGATGTTCAGGCTGAGGATCTTGCTGTTCACCGCCCTCAGCGCCGTTTCGTAGCGCGCCGCCGTGTTGTCGCGCGTCACGTTATACGCCCGCCGATCGCTGGCGAAGAGGCGGCCCTGCTTGGTTCGCATGGCGTCCCGGCGGCGCCGCAGCGTCGTGAGTAACGCTTCCGCGCGCGTGAGGTCCGCGTCTATCTCGCGGCCCCGCTCGATCTCCGGCGGCGCCAGATTGTTGTTCTTCAGCAGGCTATACGCCAGCGCCTTATCGCCCGCGAAGACGTTCTGCTCCAGATTGAGCCGCTTGCCCGTCCCGCTCAGGTTGTCAAAGTCGCCGCGCTCCGTGGCCTCGCGGATCTGTTGCTCGACCGCGTCCTCCCAGCGGCGCAAGCGACCATGTCCCTGCTCGCCCGGCTGCGGCTGCCCGCCTTTGTTTGGTGTCGTCATAGGTCTCGCCCGTTGTGGTTGTTGGCTGTCGGGCACGCCATTCGCGCGCCCTGTCATCTCCAATTGTAGCGCCCGCGGCGGCCCAGATTCAGCGGAGATCAGAGCGGCGCGTACTCGATGGTTAGCGTGTCGCGCCGACCACTGGAAGCTGCTCTCGGCCATAGACGACCGGAGCACAGGCGTCGCGCGGCCTAAAGGCCATGCGTATACCGTCGTGTTGCCCGCTCATGGCAGTACTTCATCATCGAGGTCGAGCATGAAGAAGCCGACGTCGTCGCGCTCGGTCCAGCCGTGCTTTGGATAGAAGCCGCGCTGGAAGGACTCGCGTTCGCGCCGGTTGAAGAGCATCAGCCGCGTCGCACCGCGCTCGACGCCCGCGCGCTTGACGGCCTCCAGCAGCGCCGCGCCGATCCCATGCCCACGCGCCGCCTCGCGCAGGAATAGCTCGGAGACGTAGCCGTCCATGCCCCGCATCAGGTTGGGAAACCAGTGCATCGCCACGTAGCCAACGACCGCGCCGGCGTCGTCCTCCGCCACGAGGACAGTATGCTCGCGCTCATTCCCGCACAGGGCAAGCTGATCCGCGACGCGCCGCTCCGTCTCCTGGGGCAGTTCGCCGGTGATGTGCGCGAACCAGCCCATGTCGCGCAACACATCGGCGATGGCTCGCGCGTCCGACGGCTCGGCGCGTCGAATGTGTGGTTTCGCATTCATTCGTCCGTCCTCTCCATGCCTGCCCCACCCGCGTTGATGTGGAAGTGGTCGCGCGCCTCCCGCGTCAGTCGCTCGCGCACCGCCTCGAACGAGAGATTGTGGCGTTCGGCCAGCGCCTTGCAGTCGTCGTATTCGGGCGAGACGACGACCGGCGCGCCGCCGATCAGCTTGAGCTTGACGCGCGCCGGCCCCAGCGACGACGCGAACGTCTCCTCACGCCTGCCCGCCTTGAGCCGCCGCTCCGTGCGCATACGCACGCCGAGGGTGCCGCTCTCGCGCAACATCAGACCCGCCAGCGTCGTGGCGTCCTCAGGTCGGCAGATCACCGCCAGCAGCGCGCCCGGACGGCCCTTCTTCATCTGTATCGCCGTGAGGGTGACATCGAGCGCGCCTCTCGCGAGCAATCGCTCGCTCAGCCAGCCCATCGCCGCGCCGGTCATGTTATCGAGATTAGTTTCGACGACCACCACCTCGTCCCGCTCCCACCCCGCCTCATCAGCGCCTTCAGGAGCCGCGCCGACGATCACGCGCAGGTAGTTGGCCCAGGGCAGCTTCTTCACACCGAAGCCGTAGCCGACCGACCGCGTCATCATCGTCGGGCGCTCGAAGCGCGCCAGCGTCGCGGCCACCGCCGCTCCGGTCGGTGTGACAAGCTCGCCGTCGGCTGGGACGGATCGCCAAACGGCGTTCGTTCCCCGCAGTAGCTCCAGCGTCGCGGGCGCCGGCGTCGGCAGCGGCCCATGCGCGGACCCCACGCGGCCCGAGGTGAACGGCAATTCAGAGCAGTACACATGCTCGATGTCCAGCAGCTCCAGACAGAGCGCGACGCCCACAATGTCTACGATGGAGTCCACCGCGCCAAGCTCGTGGAACTTGACTTCCTCGATGGCGACGCCGTGGATCCGCGCCTCCGCCTCGCCGAGCCGCCGAAAGATGCGTCGCGCCCGCTCCCGCGCGCGTGGCGGCAATGTCGCGGCTTCGATCAGCGACTCGATCTCGGTGAGTCCGCGATGCGCTTGCGGCGTGGCCTCATCCACTGCCACCTTGACCCGCGCGCCGCTGATTCCATGCTCGGTGACGCGCTCAACGCCGAGGCTATACCCCGGCAGATGCAGTCCGTCCAGCGCCGCCAGAAGCAGAGCGACCGGCGCCCCGGCGTCTACGAGCGCCCCCAGCAGCATATCGCCGCTGATCCCGGAGAAACAGTCCAGATAGGCGAGCATCGCGTCCCTCCGGCTCCCTAATGGTCCACACCCGCGATCTCGATCGGCGTGGGCGTCGGGCGTTTGGCGAACCAGCGCAGCGCCTCCGCCGCTAGATAGAGCGAACCGGCGACGCAGACCAGATCATCTGGCCCCGCGATGGCAAGCGCCTCCATCAACGCCTGTGCGCTCGTCTTCGCGGATGAGACACGCAGCGCCGGCTCACGCTCGCGCAGGGCATCCACGATCACCTCGGTTGCGGCGGCGCGGGAGCTGGCGTAGGGCGTCACGACGGTCTCATGCGGAGCCGCCAGCGCGACCTCTCGCACGATGCCAGCGATGTCCTTGTCCGCCATGACGCCGAGGACCAGGACGAGGCGCTGATAGATGAAATGCCGGCGCAACCCGGCGAATAACTTGGCGAACGAGTCGGCGTTGTGCGCGCCATCCACCACCACCCACGGCGCGCGACCGACCACCTGCATCCGCGCCGCCCAGCGCGCGTCGCGCAGCCCAACGCGCACCGCCTCATCGCTGATGTATACGCCACGCTCGCGCAGCGCATGGATCGCGGCGACAGCGGCGGCGGCGTTCTCCAACTGGTGCTCGCCTAGAAGCGCGAGTTCGAGGTCGTCGTACCGGCCGCCGGGTGTCGCGAGATCGAATGTCTGCCCGTCGCTGCTCGCCGAACGTGGAGTGTATGTGTACGCGCACTCCTGGCAGCCGTCCGGCCCGACGCGAATCAGTGGCGCGTTGCGCTCCTGGCAGATCGCGGCGATGGTCGCCAGCGCCTCCGGAGCCTGCGCCGAGCAGATCAACGGCACGCCCCATTTGACGATTCCCGCTTTCTCGCCGGCAATCGCGGTGAGCGTGTTGCCCAGCACCGCCATGTGGTCGTAGCTGATCGAGGTGATGACCGTTACCAGTGGCTCGACGATATTGGTCGCGTCCAATCTGCCGCCCAGCCCTACCTCGATCACCGCCTGCTGGACGCCCGCTTCCCGGAACGCGAGAAACATCAGGGCCGTCGCCACCTCGTAGGTGATGTACGAACCGAGCGACATACCGATGGTCGCCAGCGCGTCGCGAACCACCGGCGCGAGTCGCGCCACATCCGCCTCCGCGATGACCTCGCCGTCCACGCGCATGCGCTCGCGAAAGGTATGCAAATCCGGCTGGCTGTACAGACCCGTGTGGATGCCGGCCGCCCGCAACATGGAGGCGATCAGCGCGGAGGTCGAGCCTTTGCCCTTGGTTCCCGCGACGTGGGTGATTCCATAGGCCCGCTGTGGGTCGCCCAGCGCGGCTACCAGTGTCCGCTCGCGCCGCAGATTGTCTTCACGGTCGTGGACGAACACGCCCGTGCGTTCGGTGTCGCTGAAGCTGTACAGCCACGCCAGCGCCTCACGATACTCCATCAGGCGCCGCTCCTCTCCGGGGTCCAGCCGCGCACCACGGCGTCCGCCATCCTGGCGACCCGCGTCATCTGCCGCACGTCATGGACGCGCACGATGTCCGCGCCGCCGGCGATGCAGAGCGCGACGGTGGCCGCCGTACCCTCCACGCGGTCAGTCACCGGCGTACCCATGACGAGGCCAATGTGCGCCTTGCGCGACGTGCCGACGAGCAGCGGGCGACCCAGCGCGTGGAGCTCCGCCAGCCGCCCCATCACTCGCAGGTTATCCGCGCCGACCAGCCCGAACCCAAAGCCGGGATCCAGGATGATCTTGTCCCAGGCGATTCCTGCCACCAGCGCCTTTTCGACGCAGGCGCTCAGTTGCCGTATCACATCGCTCACCGGCTCGCGGCGCGTCTGTCCGCGCAGGTTGCTCATCAACACGACCGGCGTTCCTCGTTCAGCCACCAACGCCGCCATCTCTGGGTCGGCGTGGAAACCCCAGATGTCATTGACGATACAGGCTCCAGCGTCCAGCGCGGCGGCGGCGACAGTCGCCTTATAGGTGTCAATCGAGAGCAGAACGTGCGCCGGCAACGTGGCCGCCAACGCCTCGATCACCGGCACGACGCGCTCCCGCTCGATCTGCGCCGGCAGTGGCTCGGTCCGCTCCGTGCTCGGCCGCGTAGATTCGCCGCCCACGTCAATCAGCGTCGCGCCGTCGCGTACCATGTCCCGCGCCCGGTCCACCGCCGTCCGCACAATCTCCTCGCGGCTCGCGTCGGCGAAGGCGATCCCATCGAGCGAAAAGGAGTCGGGCGTGATATTCAGGATGCCCATCACATGAGTCGCCTCTCCCCATGTGAGCGTGTGGCCATCCCAGATGGTCGGTGCGTGCCTGGGCGTCATGTGTCCCTCCCGCGTGGCTTCGGCCTAATCCCGGCGTATTATAGCATTCGCCCTCGCCACGCCGCCCATCAGCTATGGTACGATAAAGAGGTGCGCGCGAACGGGTGACCGATACTGGGCGGCATGATACGAAACATCGAGGAGGAGACCCGTGCTCGTCACTCCGCGCATTGAGAGCGCCGACGCGAATGATCTTGAGACGCTGGCGAGGCTACGCACGGAGCAGGGCTGGCAGCGCAGCGATGCGCTCCTGCGCTCGATCCAGCGGTGGGAACACGGCCGCATCCTCATCGTGCGCGCTGGCAGCGTGGACCCTTCCACTTCGCGCCCACACGACATCATCGCCTCTACGAGCGCGATTGTCGCCGGTCCTATCGGCGTCATCGGCACTGTCATCGTGCGTGACGACCATCGCCGGCGCGGTCTCGGTCGCCTCGTCATGCGCGCGTGCCTCGACTGGATGCGCGAGCAGGGAGCGCGCGTGGCCCTGCTGGACGCAACCCCGGAAGGGCGACCTCTCTACTTCGAGCTTGGATTCGTAGGCGTCGAGCAATCGTACTTTGGTCACGCCGATGTCGAGGCCCTTCGGCGGGTGACACGCCAACGATCTGAACCTGGCCTTCACGCCACGCTCCATGCCGCCGCCGATCTGCCGATGATCGCCGACCTGGACCGCGCCGCGTTCGGTGGCGACCGCCTCGGCTTTCTGGCGCACTTCCTCGAGCTGGCCACCGTCTCCCTTTACATAGCGACCGACGGCACGCGCAAACCCGTCGCTTATGCGCTGGCGCGGCGACTCGACGCTCCGTATGTGGGCGTCCGCGTGGGGCCGTGGGTGGCCACGAGCGACGCCGCCGCGACCTCGCTGCTGGGCGCAATCCTCGCCGACGACGCGCCCTGGCGCGTGGGCAGCGATGACGCCGCCGCCGATCCAGAGATCTTCGCCTCCATCTCAGGCGCGAATAAGCATGCGACGCGGCTCTTTGAGGTGCTCGGCGGGACGCTCGTGGAGGACGACCTCATCATGCGGCTGGACCTCGCTGAAAGTGACGGCGCAGGCCCACCGTTGGGCATCCCCTCCGACAAGGACTCCACAGCGACGATTCATGCCTCCGCGCCGCTGGCCGCCCACCCTGACTGGCTCTATGGCTGGATCGCGCCGATGGTCTTCTAGGAGCTTCCGGTGAGGCGCTTGCCCACTTCGTGGAGGCGCTCGTGGACGCCTGAGAGCGGCGCGTTTCTTGCTGCGAATGCTGAGATGTCCACTCGATCCAGACGGCGGCCCGGCCACTCCCCCAACGGCAGGGGTCGGCCTCCGTCACAGCAACAGGAGGCGACACCGTATGTCCGATCAGGTCACGTTTTCCGCGCAGCGGCGCACCGTCACCGGCAAGGCGGTCCGACGGCTCCGGCGCGAGGGCTACATTCCCGCGAACATCTACGGCCACCGGCGCGACTCGGTATCCATTCAAATCAGTGAGCAGGAGTTCACGCGCTTTCTCAAAGAGAACGGCGCGACGACCATCCTACGTCTGGCGCTAGGCGACGGCGCCAGCGAAACGGCAGTCGTGCGTCACGTGCAGCGCCGGCCCGTGAGCGGTGAGATCGAGCATGTGGACTTCCTGCATGTGGAGATGTCTGAGCCGATACGCGCCCGCATCCCCATCCACTTTGTCGGTGAGGAGCAGGTGGCGAAGGAGACCGGCGGCATTTCGCTGCATCTGCAAGAATCGGTCGAGGTGGAGGCGTTGCCCGCCGCGCTGCCCGATGCGCTCATCCTGGATGTCACGAGCCTGCACGACCTGAACGCAACGCTGCATGTGAGTGACCTGCGCGTGCCATCCGGCGTTAAGGTAATGACGGATACCGCTGAGCCAGTGGTGAAGATCGAACCGCCGCGTGTGCTCGTGGAGCCGGTGGAGACCGCGCCGGAGGCCGTCCCGAGCGAACAAACCTCGGAGGCAGGGAACGCGCCTGCCGAATAGGGCGCAGATCAGGAAGTGCTGGAGTGGCATTCGCCGCATGGAATCCCGCCGCTCAAGCAGCGGTCTACCTCGCCGTCGCGCTTGTGGGCCTGGGAGCCGGCGCGGCGGCCAATGTCTGCGCCGACATCGTAGCCGGCGACGAGGAACCGCCCTGGCGCGCCGCCGCCTGCCGGAAGTGCGGGGCCGAGCTCCCCGCCGCGCGCCTCATCCCGCTGGTTAACCTGCGACCGCAACCGCGGACCTGCGTCGCCTGTGGTCGCGTCGCCACGCCGCGGCGACCGCTGCTGGAGGTGGCGCTGGCGGTCGTCTTCCCGCTGCTCCTCGCCCATCTCATGCAACGATCCAGCGCGGGCCGTATAGATCCAGGGCCAATCTTCGTCATTGACGCCGCCGCGTGCGCCGTCCTCGCGTTCATCTTCGCGGTAGACCTGGAACACCACCTTATCCTGGACGTCGCCATCTACCCGCTCTCGGCGGCGCTGCTCCTCATCGCGCTCTTCTTCGACCACAAAGCGTTCGCCGGCATGCTCTTTGGGGTCGTGCTCTGCGGTGGACTTTTCTTCCTGCTCTATGGCCTGGGCTTCCTGCTGTACCATCAGGAGGCGCTCGGTTTTGGGGATGTAAAGCTGGCGGTTTTGGTGGGGTTACTCGCGGGCTGGCCCGGTGTCGTCACGGCGCTCGCGATCGCGGCGCTCGGCGGCGCGGCGGTGAGCATGTTGCTTCTGGGCCTCGGTACGGCGACCCGCCAGACCTTCATTCCGTTCGGCGTCTTCATCGTCATGGGGGCCGTCGTGGCCCTACTCGTCTCGCATCCCCTCTGGTAGCGCGCGTACACACGGCTCAGTGCGCGGCGAGAGCGGGGTAGAGACGCGCTGCCCCTTCTCTCACCTCCGCGAACGGACGGCTACAGATTATTGCTGATGTTCGAGAAGATCGAAGCGATCTGTGGCCCCAAGAGAATCAGCGCCGCGATCACGACAATCGCGACCAGCGCGATGATGAGGGCGTATTCCACGAGCCCCTGCCCGCCCTGTCGAGCCAATGTGCGTACGATCATACCACTCCCCTCTACTTCTCCACGCGCTCGAATACGCTTCGTTGCTCGCAGCGTGATGCGAACAAAGCAGCGAGAGTATACACCCTCGGCATGCGCAACACAAGCGCCATGTTCGTGCGGCGATCTGTCCGCCAGCAGGGCGGGCCGCATCCGGGCTAGTACTATCGTATGTCTTGCAGATTATGAGATGCATACGTATACTTAGCGCAGCCGGTCCCGCAAGGACGTGTACATCGCGATCTTGATCGTAGCCCGCGTCGGGATTGGCCGCCTCGCGGAGGGGAGCATGCAAACCATTTTCGACCTGATGCGCGTCGCGTTGCACGCGATACGCAGCCTGTTTGTAGTGCGTTCTGAGGATAACGTCCATCCGGCGCTCGCAATGATCGCGCCGCGTGGCGTCTTCTCTCAGTCCGGACACCGCAACCGGCGCCAGGGCACGCGCGACGTCTCGTTCGCGCGCGCGCTGAGTGTCGTCGGCGGCTATACCGGCTGTGGAAGTGGCCCGCCCTAACCCATCGTCATTCGATGGATTGGGCGTTCAACGGGTTGGCCGGGGAACCCGAAGCGATGTAACCACTCATCGCGCACCGGCGATTCGAGCGTGGCAGGCGAGCCGAAGGAGAACGGTTTGCTTACCACGCTCGCTTCGTTTGCTAGAGGATGTAGTGGCTCAGGTCCTCGTCGGCGAGCAGCGCCTCCAGGCGTCCGCGCACGAACGCCGAATCCACCGTCACCGTCTGCCCCGCCAGCTCGGGCGCGTCGAACGAGACCTCTTCCAGCACCTTCTCCATGATCGTGTGCAGTCGCCGGGCGCCGATATTCTCGACGCGCTCGTTCATCCGCTGCGCACAGCGCGCGATCTCGGCGAGACCGTCGTCGGTGAACGTCAGCGTCACCCCCTCGACGGCCAGCAGCGCCTGATACTGGCGCACCAGCGCGTTCTCCGGCTGTGTCAGGATGCGCTGATAGTCGGCTTCCGTCAGCGGAGCCAGCTCCACGCGCAGCGGCAAGCGACCCTGCATCTCCGGCAGCAGATCGGACGGCTTGGAGTTATGGAACGCGCCGGCGGCGATCCACAGGATATGATCGGTTTTGACGGGTCCGAAGCGCGTCATCACCGATGAGCCTTCGATGACGGGCAACAGGTCGCGCTGCACGCCCTCACCGGACACATCCGGCCCAACGTCCACTTTGCTGCCTACAATCTTGTCAATCTCGTCCAGGAAGATGACGCCTGATTGCTCGACGCGCTGCGTCGCCTGCTCGACGACCTGATCGAAGTCAATCAGTTTGTTGGCCTCCTCCTGGGTGAGCAGGCGGCGTGCCTCCTTCACCGAGACCTGTCGGCTGCGGCGACGCCCATTCGGTATCGTCGTCATCAGCTCCTGGAAGCCATCGCCCACCTCGTCGGTGGCCATACCCGCGACGAATTCAAAGACCGAAGAGAACGAGTCATCCGGCTCCAATTCGATCTCGATGATCTGCTCGTCCAGCTCGTTGCGCGCTAGACGCTCCGCCACCTGCTTGCGCGCCTGTTGCCGTTTGCGTCGCGCCGGCGCTGGGGTGGCGGCCGGCGTCGGAACCACTGTGACATGCCCGCCCGACACCGTCGCGAGCGATGCCTTCGCGGACTGTTTGCCCACAGCCGGCGTCTCCGCCTTCTCCGCGACAACCTTAGCCGTCAGGATATCTACGATGCGCTCTTCCGCGGACTTCGCGGCGCGGTCTCGCACGGCGGCGACGCGCTCATCGTGTACGAGGCTAATCGCCGTGTCCATCAGGTCGCGCACAATCGAGTCGGCGTCGCGCCCGACGTAGCCGACCTGCGTAAACTTCGTTGCTTCGACTTTAATGAACGGCGCGTCAGCCAGCTTCGCGAGGCGGCGCGCGATCTCCGTCTTGCCGACGCCCGTCGGCCCGATCATGAGAATATTCTTGGGTGTGACCTCCGCCTGCATCTCCGGCGGCAGCGCCATCCGGCGAAAGCGGTTGCGCAGCGCGATGGCCACGACTTTCTTCGCGTCATTCTGCCCAACGATATAGCGGTCCAGCTCCCGTACGATTCGCTGGGGAGTCAGATCCATCATACGCCATGCACCTCATCAATAATTGCGGTAACAGCCGCCAACTAGGACTGTCCCGCTCCGGCGACGACGGCGGCGGTAGAGTTCGCCCCGTCCTGGCTGAGTTCGTCGTCAAGCGTAAACAGCAAAATGTGATCATTCGTATAAATGCACATAGACGCGGCAATCTCCATCGCCGATTGAGCAATCTCCGCGGCGCTCATCTCTGTGTGCGCGGCCAGCGCCCGCGCGGCGGCGGCTGCGTAGTTGCCCCCGGAGCCGATGGCGGCGATGCCTTCCTCCGGTTCGATGACATCACCATCTCCGGAGAGCACCAGCAACTCATCGCGACTTGCCACGAGCAGCAGCGCCTCCAGCCGGCGCAGATATTTGTCGGTGCGCCACTCTTTCGTCAGCTCGACCGCCGCGCGGCGCAGATTGCCCTGGAACCGACCAAGCATATGCTCGAATTTGTCGAAGAGCGTGAGCGCGTCGGCGGTGGAACCGGCGAACCCAGCCAGTACGCGCCCGTCTTGCAGGCGGCGAATCTTGCGCGCGGTATGTTTCATCACCACGTCGCCCATCGTGACCTGGCCGTCGCCGGCCATCGCCACCTTCCCGCCGCGCTGGATCGCCAGAATAGTCGTCGCGTGCAGGTCACCCGTCACTCGTTGCGTCGTCATGGTCCCCTTCAATTTTCGCGCTCGTCGTGAGCGGGTGTCGCATGTGGCGTGCCGGTCCCGTCAGGACGCCGCCGTTTGGCGTGTCGTCTTGCGCGCTGACGCCGAAGCGCCCTTCGCGCGCGCGGTTCCCGTTCGGCTCGTCGCCGCGCGTGTCGTCGTAGTCTTCTTTGCGGGCGACTTTTTCGCGCTACTAGTAGTACGAGTGGCGCGCGCGGTGGTTGTGCCGGCGCTGGCGGTCCGGCTTCTCGCGCTGGATCCGCGCGTGGTGGTCCGCGCGGTGGTGGTCCGGCGGGCGCGGGTTGCCGCTCCAGCCTCGCGCGCAGCCTGTGGGGCTCGGTGGCCGACGACCTCAGGAGCGCCTTCCTGC
>DATEGV010000427.1:0-6400 GCA_035279925.1 Ktedonobacterales bacterium
CCTGCGTTGCCATTGACGGCCACCAGCGGCTCGTCGCCTGCCTCCACGTGCAGGCCCTCAGCGCGCATGAGGCGCGAGAACTCCTGTTGCACGCTGTACTCGGTCAGGTCGGTGCCGGCGAGCGTCTGTTCGCGCGTCCACGCCGCCACGCCGTCGCGTGCCCGCAGCAGCGCGCGCCCTGCGGCTCGATGCGACTCGATCTGCGCCGGAGTGAGGACCGCCTCGAAGCGTTGCGCGAAGTCGCCGGAGGAGACGACCTCCGGCCCCAGCGAGCGTATGAGCTCGACCGTCCCGGCGTCCACCCGCGAGACATACGGATTAGCGCAGTTTGGGGTGTACTCCATCGCCACGGTCTTCGCGCCCGCGACCATCTCACCAAGTGAGCGTTGGAACTGCTGCCACGTGCGATAGACGCGCCGCTCGCCAGGCAGCCGATTCAAGACGTGCGACTCGACTGCGCTCACCAGCGCGCTCGGCTGGCCATGCGCCGGCACATAGTAGGCCCAGCGGCGCGAGAAGAACGCCTCCTCAGGCAGGCCGAGCACCCGGAGCGCGATGGGATTCGATTTGCGAAAATCGTAGAAGAGCCACCCATCCACGCCCGCCTCGCGCAGCGCCTCCTGAATCGCCTCGATGCTCGCCATCTCTCGCTCCTCCTCCTGAAACCGCGCCTACCTGAACCGCGCCCACAAGCGCGCCAAATGGTCTGTATTAAACTCTACCATCACGTCGCCGACGCGCGGTACCGCCGTGTAGACCGCCTGCCGCGTCTCATTTGCCAGGTCCGCCGCCCGCGCCACCGTCATCGCCGGGTCCACCTGGATGCTCATCTCGACCAAGATGTCGCTGCCGTGACCCCGACCCGTCACGGAGACCACTTCGCGGACGCCCGGGACCGCGAGCGCGGCCGCCCGCACCTGCTCCACAAGCTCCGGGTCAATGTTGTGTTCGAGCAGCTCGTGGCTGGCCGCGCCGCCAATAGAAATCGCCGTGAAGAGAATGAGCAGCGCAATGGCGATACCGGCCGCGCCGTCCAGCCGGGGATGGCCCAGCCGCGCGCCGATCACGCCGAGGATGACGGCGATCGAGCTGAGCACGTCGGCCAGGCTGTCGCGCGCGTCCGCGGCCACCGCCTGCGAGGTGATGTTGCGCGCGATGCGCCCCTCGACGCGCACGACGATCAGCTTCACGACTAACGTGCCCATCGCCACGTAGAGCGCGAGCGACGTGGGCGCGGGTGTGCCGATGATAAGTTTCTGGATCGAATCCCAGCCGAAGAACAGCGCCGCGCCGGCCAGCAGAAACGACGACGCGATAGCCGCCAGCACCTCTGCCCTGTCGTGACCGTAGGGATGCGACTCGTCGGCGGGTCGCCGCGAATAGATGAGCGAGGCCAGCACGAGCGCGTTGTTCGCCACGTCCGCGCCGGAGTGGCCCGCGTCGGCCAGCAGCGCGGCGGAGCCTGAGATGACGCCGGCGAACGCCTTGACAACCACCAGCACCAGATTAACCGCCAGCCCCAGCAGGGGACCCCAGACAGCCTTCGCAAAACGCTCGGCGGCGGAGATCTGGCCAGGGAGCGCGCCGCTCGTCTCGCTGTCGGGGCGTCTTGTCGCCGCGCGCGGGTCCTCGCGGCTGGTGGTGTCCCGCTGGCTCTTCGGATTCGCCATCGCGGACAAACTCCCTTGCACTGTCCGGTGTGGGTCGTCGCGTCGGCGCGTTCGGTCGCGCCTGTGTGTACCATACCACGCCCCCAATCGCGACTCATTGTAAGGAAGGCGCAACGTGAGACGTATATCCAGATAAGTCGGGCAAAAGCGTCGGTTGAGCGGGCGCCGGCGCGATGGCTACGTGATTGCTTGTCACGCGGGACCGGCGAAACACGTGGTAACTGAGGCGGAGGGAACGTCGTGCGGCTCACCGGCGTCCTTCTGTATAATCCAGGGCAGGCATACGCGCCGCGCTGTTCGCGCGCCGCCGCCCGTTCCGCTCGCATTGACGAGCCGACGCGATTCTGACACAATCAGCCTATTGCGCTCGTCCATACGGGCGCGGTCACACAACATCGTACGCGAAGCCAGACGCTCCCGCCCCTGACGCGCGGTCTGCGCGGATGTATGCGGAGTGGTGGTCGCAAAGTTCAGAAAGGAGCGCGGCTCGCGCGAGGTTCTCGTTTCGCTGGCGTCGCCAGCCGGAGTACACCGCGGCCGCAAACGTGCGTGAAACTGGAAGATCGCCCCGCGCTCTCCGTACAGGACATTCGTTCCTCGGCGGAGCGCGTCATGAGCAACGTCGAGCTGGTCATCGTTGGCAAGCACGAGGCCGTGCGACTGACGCTTATTGCCGTGCTCTGCGGCGGCCATGTACTGATTGAGGATGTCCCTGGCGTCGGCAAGACCGTCCTGACCAAATCCATCGCCCGCTCGATTGGATGCAACTTCAAGCGCATCCAGTTCACCCCGGACCTGCTTCCCAGCGACGTGACCGGCGTCTCGATGTTCAACCAGCGCAGTGGCGAGTTTGAGTTCCGGCCGGGCGCGATCATGAGCCAGTTCTTGCTGGCCGACGAGATCAACCGCGCCACCCCGAAGACGCAGTCGGCGCTGCTCGAAGCGATGGAAGAGGGGCAACTGACCGTAGACGGCGTGACGCACCCCCTGCCGCAGCCGTTTGTCGTCATGGCGACGCAGAACCCCATCGAATATGAAGGCACCTTCCCGCTGCCAGAGGCGCAACTTGACCGCTTCATGCTCAATATCAGCATGGGCTATCCCTCCCCCGCCGATGAGGTCGTCATCCTGGACCGCCAGCAGCGCACTCATCCGTTCGATTCACTCCAGCCGATCCTCACGGACAGCGAGCTGCGCGTGATGCAGGAACAGGTGCGCGAGGTGCGCGTCGAGCGTGAGGTGCGCGAGTACATCGTGGCGCTGGTCGCGGCGACCCGCCAGCATCAGCATGTCTACCTGGGCGCCAGCCCGCGCGGCTCGCTCGCGCTCTTCCACGCGGCGCAGGCGATGGCGGCGCTGAAGGGGCGTGACTACGTCATGCCGGACGACGTGAAGGGCCTCGTCAAGCCAGTCCTCAGCCACCGGCTCATCATCGCGCCGGCTGCCCGCGTACGTGGGACGACTCCCGTCGCGGTGCTGGATGAGGTGATGGCGGTGGTGCCGGTGCCGGGTGGCGCGGGGTCATACAACGGAAGGCGTTAAGCCATGCGCGTCTGGCAATTTACCCTGCTGACGGTGGTGATGCTGTTCGCGTCGTACGCCTCGGGATGGCGCCCGATGTGGTTGCTCGCCTGGGCGCTGCTGGCGACGCTCGCTTTCTCGGTGACGTGGCTCTCCCTCAGCACGCGCGGCATCAGCTTTTCTCGCTCGGCGCTGGGTGGCCGCGCGCAGGTCGGTGAGCGCGTCGAGGAGCGGCTGGCGCTCGAGAATCGTTCCTGGGTGCCCAAGCTCTGGGTCCAGGTGACGGACGGCTCGACGCTACCCGGCCACCACGCCGGCTACGTGTCAAGCGTCGGCCCACACCAGCGCATCGCCTGGCGCGCGCGCACGATCTGCCGACGACGCGGGCGCTACACCCTCGGCCCCGTGACGGCCGCGACCGGCGACCCCCTCGGCCTCTTCCGGCGCGAACTCTCTCTGGCTCCTGAACACCAGTTGCTCGTGCTGCCGCCGGTGCTGCCGATCAGCGGCTTCGACTTATTCCCCGGCGCGATGCCTGGACGTGGACGCGGCTCGCAGCGTTCCTTGCAGACGACGACCAACGTGGTGACCGTGCGCAACTACGTGCCCGGTGACGCGCTGACCCGCATCCACTGGCCAACTACCGCGCGCCTCGGTCAGTTCATGGTCAAAGAGTTCGATCTGGACCCGACCATTGACGTAGTGATCATGCTGGACCTGGACCGCGACACACAGGCCGGCGAGGGCGACAGCTCGACCGAGGAGTACGGCGTGACCATCGCGGCCACCCTCACCGCGTACCTCTTGCGGCAGCAAGAGCTTGCCGTCGGGCTCACCATCAACGGCGCGGACGAGGCGAACCTGCCGCTGGATCGTGGCGAGCGCCAGTATGATCGCGCGTTGGAACTGCTGGCGGTCGTACATCCTACCCGGTCCGCGCCGCTGGCGCAGGCGCTCGCGCTCGAAGAGGCGCGGCTGGCGCGCAACACGGTGCTCATCATCATCACGCCCTCCACCGAACTGGACTGGGCGCCCGGCATGCAGCACCTACAGCGTCGCGGCGTGCGCCCGCTGGTCATTCTGCTCGACCCACAGTCCTTCACACCGACGATGGGAGGCAACTCCCGTCTCTACGACGCGCTCGTCGCCACCGGCGTGCCGACCCTCCCGGTCAAGCGTGGCGATCCCCTCGTGCATGTGCTCGAACAAGGCTCGCGCTAGTCTCATCTTGGCGCCGCGCCACCGAGGAACGGAACTCAACCCATGCAAACGACGACGACTCCAGCGCCCGGCGCGCAGGCTCCGGTGGCGCCTGGGCAGGAACGTCCGCTATGGCGCGTTCTCCTGCCGGACGATGGGCTGCTGACGCTCTTTCTGCTCGTGATTATGGTCTACACGACCATCGCCAGTATCCAGTCCGTCACCCCGCCATGGACGGACGGGCTGGATGTGCTCACGCCGACGACCGGCATGGGCCTCCTGCTTGGCTACATTTCGGTGCAGCAGCGCCGGCTCCCGGGCAGCGTCGTGCAGCTCGTCGCCATGGTGTTGGGCATTCTCTTTTCCTTCCAGCAGACGGCGAACCAGATCCTCGGCGGCAGTCGCTCCGCGCTCTGGTTCCACACGCGCACCTGGTTTCACCAGGCGGTCATTCTGCATCAGTCCAGTGATGACAACGACGTATTTTTGCTGTTCCTGGCGGTGCTGAGTTTCTTGCTCGCCTACATCAGCGTGTGGCTCGTGCTGCGGACGCGGCGTCCCTGGCTGGCGGCGCTGGCCAACTGCGTCGTCCTGCTGATCAACCTGAACAAGTCGCCGTTGGATCAGAGCGTGTTCTTCGTCATCATGTTCCTGTTGGCGACGCTGCTGCTGCTGGTTCGCTTTACCCTCGCCGAAAATATGCGCGCCTGGCGCGCGAAGGGTCTGCGCTTCTCGCCGGACCTGAGTTGGGATTTCATGCAGGCCGGCGCGATTTTTGTCGTCGCCGTGCTTTTGGCGGCGTACATCCTCCCCGCTGGTGGCGCGCACGCCGCGCTCGACAACTTCTGGAACTCGCAGAACAGTCCGTGGCAACAGATCCAGACGCGCTTCAGCGCGATGTTCAACGGCATTGGCGGCAATGGTCCCGGCACGATCAGCTTCTTCGGGTCGAACCTGCAACTGACGAATACGGTGACGTTGCCCAACGTGGATATCCTGAGCTATACCCCGGCCTCCAACGAGGACGACCCGCTCCAGTACCTGCTGACGAAGACACTGAACAGCTACGACGGACACGGCACCTGGTCGAATACCAACACGACCGCGCAGGACTACGCCGCCAACACACAGCAGCCCTCCACGACGATCTATAGCAAGCAGAACACGGAGCATATCCGCATTCTGCGCTCATTAGGCGACAACACGCTCTTCACGCCAGGCGACGAGGCGGCCAGTTTCAGCGTGCCCTCGCAGGTGGCCGTCAACGCCATGCAGAGCGGCACGTCATGGAGCTCGAAGACCCCCGTCGCCGCGGGCGATCACTACGACGCCTCCGGCTACATCTCCGACGCTACCGTGGCGCAACTCCGGGCCGTGCCCTATCCGAGCGCCGACTTGGGTACCTCCGACTTCCCGCGGCAGTTACTCCAGCAATACCTGTACAGCACTCCCATCAACACGATTGATCCGAGTGTGGCGCTGACGGCGCAACAGGTGACCGCCGGCGCGACGACGATGTACGACAAGGCGATCAAGCTCGAAGACTATCTGCGCACCTTCAAATATAGCCTGACCAACCCGAACGTCCCTGATGGTCAGGACTATATCGCCTTCTTCCTGCAGACCAAGCAGGGTTTCTGCACGCATTTCGCGACGGCGATGGCGATCATGGCGCGTTCGCTGGGCATGCCGACGCGCATCGCGGAAGGCTTTGCCTCCGGCGAGTTTGACGCGAAGACCGGCGCCTTTATCGTCAAGGGCACCCAGGCGCACGTCTGGCCGCAGATCTACTTCGCGCAGTACGGCTGGGTGAACTTTGAGCCGACGGCCTCCTTTGGCAAGTTCGCGCGGGCGGTTGGCGGCGGCGCAACCGGCGTAACACCGGTGACTGGCACGGCCGGCGCCGGCAGCGGCACACCGAGGCCGCGTTCCACGCGCAATACCGATGTGGGCGGCGCGACGGGATCATCCGGCAAGACTTCGGCGGTCGCGACGACAGCGGTGGATGT
>DATEGV010000428.1:0-8447 GCA_035279925.1 Ktedonobacterales bacterium
GAACTCGTCCATGAGCCGGCGCGAACTGCCGCCGCTGTCGGCCATCGTGACGATCGCGGTGATCGAGCAGGGGAAGCGTTTGAGGCTCGTCAGGACGCCGAATGGGCCGGTGCCTCCGCCAATCGTGACGACGCGCTTATTGAGGAGCTGCGCGAGCGCCCGCGCCTCTCGATCGCGCTCAGTCTCCTCCGGGTTGCCATCCATCCCCACAAGCTCCTTCCTCCGCGCGCGTCCGCGTCGCGATCAGTTGACGCGCGTCACGAGCGCGCGCACGCCGCTTGCTGTGTCGTCGCGACGCCTCGCCTATTATATCGCTGTGTCGCCCAAGCGCAAGCCGGGTTGAGTTTGGCACAGCGCGCGTGAATGTCTCACACTCGTTCGTTATGAAGGTGAGAAGGATACATACTTGCCAGGGACGCCCGCCGACAGCGGCGGCGCCGAGCTGACGATTGCGTACGGTAGCCTATGGTACAATGCTAGCGGGCCGGCCGGGCATGGGAAGCGCGGCCCGCGGGCGATTGCGGCGGGGCCGGCGAGCGCGCCGCCGAGGCGGGATAGCGGGAGAGATGATGGAGACGCCGACGCGCTGCGTTCGCTGTGGACGAACGGTACCCGCCGACGCCCTGTTCTGTCCGGGCTGCGGCCATGACCTGCGTAACAAGCGGCCGCGTCTGGCAACCGGTCTGTTGCCCGCGAATCAGCATCTGCACAATCAGCGCTATATCGTGGTCACCAAGCTCGCGCAGGGAGGGCAGAGCGCCGTCTACCTCGTCTCCGATCTGCTCGATGGCGGCGCCAAGCGCGCGGTCAAGGAAATGAGCGAGTCGAACATCGCGCCGAACGACCGCGAAAAGGCCGTCAACGACTTCTTCCGCGAGGCGAAGATGCTGCGCGATCTGGATCACCCAGCCCTCGCCAAGGTGTACGAGACCTTCGTGGAGGGCCAGCGGTACTTCCTGGTGATGGAATACGTCGAGGGACACAACCTCGAAGACGAGCTGATCGGCGTCGGTCGCCCACTCGAATGGGAGCGCGTTGTGGACTGGGGCATCGCGCTGTGCGACGTGTTGGCTTATCTGCATGGTCAGACGCCGCCTATCATCTACCGCGATCTCAAGCCGGCCAACGTGATGCTGGCGAAGGATGGCACCCTCAAGCTCGTTGATTTCGGCATCGCGCGGTGGCTACACCCGGAGCGCACCCGCGACACGGCGCAGCTTGGCACCGATGGCTACGCGCCGCTGGAGCAGTACAGCGCGCGGTCGGAGCCGCGCTCAGACCTCTACGCGCTCGGCGCGTCGCTCTACCACTTGCTGACCGGTCGCGTGCCGGAGTCGGCGCCCTCACGGATCGCCGGCCAGCCCCTCACGCTGATCCGCGAGATCAACCCGCGCGTCACCGAGCAGGTGGAGCATGTGGTGCATCGCTCACTCAACTTGCAGGCGCGCGACCGCTACGACAACGCCGCGCACATGCGCGCCGCGCTGGAATGGGCGCGCAACCCAGAGAAGGCTCGCAGCGGTAAGCTACGCGTGACGGCCAGTCCTGGTCCGCTCTCCGGCCGGCTGGGAACGAGCGGCCCAGCGCCGGGTGTGAGTGTCTCGCGCACCGGCGGTCCCGCGCTGCCGCCGCGCCTGTACGTCTGGCCGCTGCGGGTGGACGCGGGCTATGTTGAGGCCAACGATGTGACGACGATCCGGCTCGATATCGCCAATCGAGGTGGTGGACGGCTCTCGGGCATCACACAGACAAACATGCGCTGCCTGAGCGTGCAGCCGGATCGCATCGAGCCGGGCGTCGGCGCGTTGCAACTGCGGCTCGACACAGCGGGACTCACCGAGGGGCCGTACACGTGCCATCTGGCGATACGCACGACCGGCGGCGACCAGATCATACCCGTCCGTTTCGTCGTGCGCCCCGCGTTGGACTATAGCGACGTGGCCCATCGGAACACCGGATATTGAGGAGAGGAGCGGCGAGTGGACGCAGCGACGGCGAAGGTCGGCGTGATCGGCGGCAGTGGGCTGTACGCGATGGAAGGTCTGACGGACATTCAGGAGCTACAGGTCCAGACGCCTTTCGGCGCGCCGAGCGACGCGATCACTACCGGACGTCTTGAGGGCGTCGCGGTGGCGTTCCTGCCTCGGCATGGGCGCGGCCACCGGCTGAATCCCAGCGAGGTCCCGTCGCGCGCGAACATTTACGCGCTCAAGAGTCTGGGCGTCGAGTACGTGCTCTCCGTCAGCGCGGTGGGGAGTCTGCGCGAGGACTACAGGCCGCTGGACCTTGTCGTGCCGGACCAGCTCTTCGACCGTACCAAAAGCCGCGCGAACAGCTTCTTCGAGGGTGGGGTGGTCGCGCATGTGGCGTTTGCGGACCCGTTCTGCCCTCATGTGAGCGGACTGCTCTACGAGAGCATGTCGCGGCTGGACGGCGTCAGCGCGCACCGTGGCGGCACGTATGTCTGCATCGAGGGACCACTCTTTTCGACGAAAGCGGAGTCGCGCATCTATCGCCAGCTTGGGTGCGACGTGATCGGCATGACCGCGCTGCCCGAGGCAAAGCTCGCCCGCGAAGCAGAGATGTGCTACGCCACGATCGCCTGCGTGACCGACTATGATGTGTGGCACGAGAGCGCGGAGCCGGTCACTGTCGAGATGGTGGTGGCGAATCTCACGCGCAATGTGGCCAACGCGAAACGCATCATCCGCGATGTCGTCTCGCGCCTGCCGGTGGACCGCGCGCAGGTGGCCTGCGGCTGCTCGTCGGCGCTGCGCAACGCCATCATGACCGACCCCTCGCTGATCGCCATGCCGCTGCGCGAACGCTACGGGCTGCTCATCGGCAAGTATCTCGCTTGATAGTAAACTCCCCCTCTCCTCGTGGGAGAGGGGGACGGGGGGTGAGGTCCGGGGGATGAGGACCCTACAACCCCATGACACCAATCAGCTCGCGCACGGAGTCGGCGGACTTCTGAAGCTGAGCGCGCTCGTCGTCCGTCAGCTTGAGCTCGATGATCTCCTCGACGCCTTTGGCGCCCAGCTTGGCCGGCACGCCGACGAACAGCCCGTTGACGCCATACTCGCCTTGCAGGTAAACCGAGCAGGGCATAATCATCTTCTTATCCAGCAGGATCGAATCAATCATCTGCAAGACCGAGGCTGAGGGCGCGTAGTACGCGCTGCCCTGCTTCAACAGATTGACGATCTCCGCGCCGCCGTCTCGCGTGCGCTGGACGATCCGCTCCAGCCGGTCCGCCGGAATCAGCTCCGGCAGCGGACGGCCCGCGACGGACGAGAGACGCGCAAGTGGCACCATCGTATCGCCGTGTCCGCCGAGGACAAAGGCCTGTACGTCGCGGACGGAGACGTTGAGCTCCTGCGCGATGAAGGTGCGGAAGCGCGCGGTGTCCAGCACACCCGCCATGCCGAGCACCCGCTCACGCGGGAAGCCGCTGACCTTGTGCGCCAGTTGCACCATCGCGTCTAGTGGGTTGGTGACACAGATGAGGATCGCGTTGGGAGAGCGACGCACGATCTCCTGGGTGACCTGTGTCACGATGCCCTGATTCGTGCGGATGAGGTCGTCGCGGCTCATGCCCGGCTTGCGCGCGATGCCGCTGGTGATGACGACGACATCGGAACCGGCCGATTCATCGTAGCCATTGGAGCCGATGACGAGCGAATCGTATCCCAGCACGGGACCGGCTTCCAGAATGTCCAGGGCCTTGCCCTGCGGCATGTCCGGGATCACATCTACAAGCACGACATCGGCGTAATCGCGCTCGGCGACCCGCTGCCCCAGGGTTGCGCCGACGTTCCCGGCTCCGACGACGGTGACTTTACTGCGCATGCGCTCCATCCTTTTCGATGATGATGTAGATGAACGGCAGCCCGCGGCGTCGCGCGCTGATACCGCTCGTGAACCGGCTGCCCGCCGTCGCGGCGCCTGTCGCGCGCCAGTTGGCCAGCCAATCCGCCACAGAGTATTGTATCGCAGCGCGCCACTCGATTTGCCGCATTCAGACGGCTCTCTGTGTCTTGGCGCGTCACGCGGCGCATGGTACGATGCGAGCCAATAGATCGGACGCCGGAAAGGAGGCCACAGGTGGGCGACGAACGACAGGATGCGGGAACGGAGTCACGTGGACCGCGACGCCCGCTCGTCTGTTACGCGCACCGAGGCGCGCGCGCTCACGCCCCGGAGAATACGCTGCTCGCCTTTTCGCTGGCCTTCGATCTGGGCGCCGACGCCATCGAGTGCGATGTGCAGCGCAGCCGGGACGGCCAGCTCGTCATTATCCACGACGGCACGGTTGACCGCACGACGGACGGGTCCGGCTTCGTCTCCGAGCAGGGGCTTGGCGAGTTACGCGGGTTGGACGCCGGGCGCAAGTGGCGCGTCACGCAACGCATCCCGACGCTGGAGGAGACGCTGGCGCTGGTCTGGGAGCGTGGAGGCGCGGTGAATCTCGAGATCAAGGGCGAATCCATTGAGGAGTCCGTCGAGACGGCTCGCTTCGTCGAGCCGGTGTTACGCGAGCAGCATCCCGCGTTTCGCAAGCGTCTGCTCATCTCCTCATTCGAGCATCCCGCTATCGCGCTCCTGAAAGAACGCCTGCCCTGGCTGCGAATCGGCGCTCTCTATGGCAGCGCGTGGCGTCGCAGAGATCTCATCACGCCCGCGCTGGCGCTGCACGCGGAGGCGATCCATCCGGCGCTCTCGCTCGTCAATCCGGGGCTGATTCGTCGCGCGCATGACGCGGGCCTGCGCGTCAACGTCTGGACAGCGAACCGTCCCGCGACCATCGAGCAGCTCATTCGCTGGGAGGTGGACGGCGTCTTCTCCGACTACCCGGAGCGTGTGGTGATCGTCCGCGCGCGGCAGGGTGCGGGCGCGACCGCGTAATCATCCTGCCGAAGACTGTTAGCTGGCTACGCCAGTCGTGCGGGAAGCGTATGCTATAGTCCCTCGCAATACCGCGTTCATCCTATGCGACCATAGCGCGACGAGGCGCTGGATAGTTGGCGCGCCGCGCGCCCGCATGGCGCACGTCCGCTCACAGAGAAGAGGGGAGAACGTCTCCATGATTTCTGAGCAGCGACAGTCCTCTGACGGCCAGCCGGTAAGTGACCCTTCCGGCGAGACTCTCAACACCGGCGGCGCGGTGGCGACGGCGAGCCCACACATCACCAGTTACAATCCCGCCACGGGCGAGGCCATCGGCGAGGTTGTCATCGCGGACGAGGAAGCGGTGCGGAGCGCGCTGGCCCGGGCACGCGCGGCGCAGCCGTTCTGGGCGGGGCGTCCGCTCTCGGAACGCGCGGCGATCATGCGCCGATTTCGCCGGGCGATGCTGAAACGCGCCGATTGGCTCACCGGACTCATCGCGCGGGAGCAGGGGCGTCCTCCCGTCGAGGCGCTGACGCAGGAACTGCTGCCCATCGCCGACCTCATCACCTACTACACCAAGAAGGCCGGGCGATTCCTCAAGGATGAAAAGCTGCCGATGCACCTGCTGAAGTACAAACGCAGCTTCGTACAGTTTCGACCGTATGGCGTGATCGCGGTCATTTCGCCCTGGAACTATCCGTTCGTGCTGCCGACCTCCGAGGTCGTGTTAGCGTTGTTGGCGGGCAATACGGTCGTACTCAAACCATCCGAGTTTACGCCGCTGATCGGCGACGCCATCGGCGAGCTGATGCGTGAGGCTGGGCTGCCGGAGGGCGCGCTCGAAATTGTGCATGGAGACGGGCGCACCGGCGGCGCGCTGGTGGCCGGCAAGCCCGACAAAATCGCGTTCATCGGCGGCGGCGCGACGGCGCGGCACATCCTGCGAGGAGCCGCTGAGAACCTCACGCCGGTGACGCTGGAGTTGGGCGGCAAGGACCCCGTCGTCGTCCTGAAGGACGCCAATCTGGAGCGCGCCGCGCAGGCGGTCGTCTGGGGTAGCTTCTGTAACGCCGGCCAGGTCTGCGCCGCCGTCGAGCGCGTCTATGTGGATCGCGCCGTCGCGGACACGTTTACGGCGAAGGTCGTCGAGTTGACAAACAAGCTCCGCGTGGGACAGTCGAGCGGCAAGGACGACGAGATCGAGGTTGGCCCCATGGTCAGCGAGCGGCAACTTCAGATCGTCGAGCGCCATGTGAACGACGCGGTGGCGTCGGGCGCGAAGACGCTGACCGGGGGCAAACGCACAGCCGAGGGCGGCCTGTTCTACGAGCCGACGGTGCTGGTAAATGTGCGCGACGATATGCCCGTCATGCGCGAGGAGACGTTTGGCCCGGTGGTCGGCATCGCAACCTTCGAGACGGTGGACGAGGCGATCGCGCGGGCAAACGACAGCCCCTTCGGCCTCAGCGCGTACGTGTTCTCCGAGAATCGTCGGCAGGCCGAGCGGGTGGCGCGCAGGCTTGAGGCGGGGTCCGTGCTCATCAACGATGTCATCATCTCCTACGGGGCGCCGGAGACGCCTTGGGGCGGCCTCAAGCAGAGCGGCATCGGCCGAATCCACTGGGGCGCCGCCGGCATCCGCGAGTATTGCCAGCCGCGACACATTATGACGGAACGCTTCCGGCCGCTGCGCAAGGAGATGTGGTGGTTCCCTTACAAGAAGGGGTCCTATGCGCGGATGCTGCGGCTGATGCGCCTGATGTGGGGGCGATAGCCCTCCCGGCGCCCCTTCCCGTCATGTGGAGCACCGCGCTCGCGCTTCGAGTCCCCCTCTCCCTGTGGGGGGCACGACGGCGCGAGCGGCGTAGCCGCGAGGAGCAACGCCCGGCGTTGCGCAGCCGGCGCGAGAGCGCAGCGGGGTCCGGGGGTGGGGTCAGGAGCCAGCCCTACAGGACGGACGGCTCCTCAATGTGGCGATACGTGAACACGTGGTGCATGGTGAAGTTGAACGCCGTCACGATGATGAGCGCGATGGCCTGCGCGACCACCGGATGGATCTTGAATAGGTGCAGCGAGAACGAAATCGCTAGCGTCAGGAGCGTGCCGGCGACGCAGGTCAGGTGGAATCGCAGAGCGCGTGTCAGCCACGACCGGCTGTGTCCGGGGAGGTGGCTAAACGTGATGCGGTCGTTCGGTATGAAGTTGGCCAGGATCGAGATTTCGGTCGCGACGACGAAGGCGAACATGTAGCGGGCGACATGCTGGGCGAAGACACTGTCATTTACCGGCAGATGCCACTTCTCGTAGAAGAGCGCGAACATCGCCAGGTTCACCAGGGCGGCGAAGCCACCAACCATCAGATAGGTGGTGAGGCGTTGAATCCAGCCAGCCTTGCCCCTGGTTAAGACATCCGCCATGTCGAGCGCCCGGTTGACGAGCAGCCAGCGCGTAGGGATATACGTAGGCGTAGCCTTAGCGACCGGCTCCTCCGGCCATTGTGGGGTGGGACGTGGCAACGTGGCCATCGGCTGTGTCGTCCCGCGCATCCTGCCCGGCTCAGGCGTCTCCACCTCGCCGTCCATCATATACTTCGCCATGTATCCTCCGCGAATCCGCACTACCGCCCCGCGCATGCTGTCATGCCCGCAAGTGTACCGATAGAACGTCTGCCTGCATAGGGGGTAACACTTTTAGGCGTCGAGACACGCCAGCGCCCACCTACGCCATTAACTGCAACCATAACCGCATGGCAATCTTCGCGCCAGCACTTGCGTGCGCGATAGTACTTTTCCGTGTGTCTTTGGCCGTGTTTCGGTCGCGCCATGACGCGCTACGCGAACGCGAGGGCCACCGCCGGCCCAACCGTCGCGTTGGGAATATCCTCCGGTTCACACGCGAACGGGTACTCCTCAGGGCCCCAGAGTTCGAGCGCAAGCGCGATGCAGCGCATGCGGTCCACCTCATCTACGATCTCGTCCCCTTCCTCGTTGTCCTCCTGCGCCGTCGGGACGCCGCCGCTTCCCTGTTCCGATTCCACCTGTTCCCAGTACCCCGGCCGCAAAACGACCCGCGCGAAGTCCTCCGGCGACGTGTCCGCCGGCAGAAGATCGGCGAAGCGCTCAGGATGGCCGCGCAGATCCGCGGAAACACCGTCGTCAACCCGCTCGCCGGAGTCCGCCGCGTCAACGTCTTCGTCGCGGGAGACGGTAGGATCACTGCAATACTGATCGAGAAGCGCGCCGCCACGCGCCGCCCGATAGCCCGCGAATACCTGGCCATAGGCGGTCGCCGTAAAGACATCGCAGCCGGCAAGTTCCCGCGAAAGCGCAATGTCCAGGCCGTTGGCGCGTTCGCCGAGCTCGAGTACGGGCGTCCACGGCGCGGCGGGATGCGGCCTGGCTATCAAGTAGCGGAAACCCGCTTCGAGTGTTGGCGCGGTGAGACGGGCTAGCACAGCTGAATACGTGCCCTCGATACGCAAGCGAGCGTCGCTCCCCTCACGCGCGAAGATCGCCGTAAGCGCGCGTTCCACGTCGAGGGGCGAGCGTTCGCGT
>DATEGV010000429.1:0-4310 GCA_035279925.1 Ktedonobacterales bacterium
CCGAGTGGACTGGTCTACCTACTCACAGGCGGTACCGACGGCGCAGCCCGACTACTACCTCGTGAATCTCATTCCGGGGGCGAACGCGGCCACCTACAGTCAACGTGTCGGGGCCACCGCACCGGACTTTCTGGATGTCTCGTCGAGTCCATCCAACGTCGCGTCCAGTGTCATCGGCGTGCTGGATACCGTGCTCGCGGCGCTGGCGGCGATCCTGGCGGCCATCGCGGTGGCGGGTGTCTTCAATACGCTGCTGCTCACCTCGCATGAGCGGGTGCGCGATACGGCGACGCTGAAGGCGCTTGGAATGGCGCCAGGGCAGGTGATCGGGATGGTTGTCTCATCGGCCTGTGTCATCGGATTGATCGGCGGGGTCCTGGGTGTGCCTCTGGGCGTCTGGCTGCGCGGCGTCCTGCTGAAGCTCATGGGAAGCGCCATCGGTGAGAACCTGCCGTCGCAGTATCTGCGCAGCAACTACAGTCCGGCGCTGCTGCCCGCGCTGGCGCTCGTGGGTCTGCTGGTGGCGGTGATCGGCTCGGTTCTGCCCGCGTGGCTGGCGGCGCGCGCGCCCGTGGCGGAGGTGCTGCGCGCGGAGTAGAGAGACAATGGGCCGTCGAGCATGGTACTCGGCGGCCCACCAGCGTCCTTTTCGAGATTCCCTCACCCGGATGTCAGGTTCAATGCCGCGCGGTTGCGGCGATCAGGCCGGCGAGCAGGTTGGTCGCGTTCGGCGTGCCCCAGCCGGTCGCGGCGTCCCAACTGGGTGTCGCGCTATAGCCGGGGATGCCCTGGTTGGAGTTGTCGCCGACCGTGACATCATGGAAATCGGCGCTGTAGTTCGCGCCTGAGCCAAGCGCATACAGCGCGGGATTCAGGTATCCGAGCGGGCGACCGGCCCACTGATTCGCGTCCGCGATCATGCCCGCGAGCTGCGGCGAGCCTTCGCTGGTGCCGCCGATGCGGTAGAAACCCGGCGTCAGGAAGCTCAGGTAGATCAGAATCGAGGTGCGCGGGTTGGCGTTCCAGGAGATGTCCGGAATCCCGCGATGGTGATTGAGGATCGCCTGGTCGCCTGAGTTCAGGGTGGTCTTCTGGAAATTGGGCTCTTCGAAGATCTGGCTGACGCCGCCGCCGGTCGCGCTGCCTGGGCCATTGTTCCAGACGGTCTCGGACTGGTAGGCGCCACTCGTGTCGGCGAAGAGGCTCGTGCCGCCGACAGCGGAGACCCACTTCGAGGAGGCTGGATAGTTGACTGTCGGGAACGGGAAGTTGTTGCCGTTGACATCCACATTCGCGCTGCCAGAGTCGCCGGTCGAGGAGAAGACGGTGACATGCTCGCGCGCGGCCCGCTCGTAGAACGTCTCGAAGTTGTGAATGACCTGCTTGCCGGCGTCATTCATCAGCGTGTTCTCCGTGGCGGCCCAACTCTGCGAGATGATCTTCCCCAGGTGATGATCGAGGGCGTACTGTTCGAGCTTCAGGAACTCCGGTAGGCCCTGGACACCCTCGGTCTCATCAACCGGACTGGTCATCAGCACGATGTTCGCGCCTGGCGCCATCGCATGTGACCACTCGACATCCAGCGTCGTCTCCGCCGCCCAGCCGATCATATCAGGGCCGTTGGGATCGAAGGGAACGGTTCCCAGCGGCGCGAGGATGGTGAACGAAGGCGGATCGGGCAGGCCGTAGCCGGCGTCGAAGGTGGCCAGGTCGCTGGCGATGGTTGGGCTGCCGAACGAGTCAATGATGACGATCGTCTGGCCGGTTCCCACATAACCAGCGTTGATGACCGGCGCCAGTCCGTAGGCGTTGCGGATCTCTTGCGGGCTGTAGCACGGGCGGTGCGAGCCAACCGCGCGGCACTGGGCGTCCGTCGGCGGCGTCGCGCCCGCGGCGGTGAAGTCGTAGCTCTGGCCTCTAAAGGTGATCGTGGTCGGGCCGGACGCCTGTTTCGGCGCCGCGTGCGCGCTGGACGCGATCAGCGGTTGCACTCCGAGGACGATGGCAAGGGATACGCCGGCAAGCAGAGCAAGCCGACGCCGGAAGCGACCGCGAGGAGCGTGGTTCACGGGCGAGACCCCTTTCGGTTAGGCAACGACGGGAATCCTGATCCGAGGGCGCGGGAAACCAGAAAAGGAGGCGCGAGTATCCACCCGCGAGCATAGAATATGCGGGTCGAGGTTTTGTGATGAATCGGTGGCGCTCGTGTGGTGGTTGGCGTGCGGCGGCCATCGGTGTGATAGACGCGAGCGCATAGCTGGTGGGGCGGCAGGCAAAAAAAGAACGCCGGAGTGAAAGCGAATCTCGCTCTCGCCCCGGCGCAGCCGCGCAGGCAGGCTCGTCACCTGACCGTGTGGCCCAAAAGACTGCTACATTAGCAGTTGGACTCTCCCATGGATACGGTGTGGAGAGTATTCGGGCTGCCTGCGCAGCTTGGACGTTCACTCATTACACACCACCTCCTTTCGTTGGCTAGAGCATACCATGTGATCGCGGTCGCGTCAAGCCTTTTGCTGTTCCGCTTGCTGAATGCTCTGGGGCGCTATGCGCCACGTAAACAGCCGGCGCACGTGTGGGCGTCGCAGCGCCGAAGCGTACGCCGAGAGGCAGATAGCCAGCACGGCGGGTAGAAAGAAGATGCCGACGGCCGCCCCCGCCCAGACACAGCCGAGAAACGCGAGCGCCGCGCAGATCCAGAGCGGCAGCGCGGCCACGCGCCGATTCCAGCGCGCCTCGGCGACGGCTCCGACGCCGGCGATCAGCACGAGCGCCAGCATAGCGCAGAGGTAGAGCCAACTCGCGCGATCCAGCCCGGCGGTGAGGAGGGTTTCGCGGCGGACGGCGAGGCACGGCTGTATGGGGGAGCGGACGGCGCAGTACGCGACGAGCGGAACACTCAGTAACACGATGAACGTCACAACTGCCAACGTGGCGGCGACGATGGCCGCGCCAAACTCAACTCTCCGCGCCATGCGCCGTGCCTGCTTTCAGGGTGGGGACGCCAGCTCGGAGCTTCCAGTACGCGCGCCGTCCTTGAGCGTCGGTGCCTCTATGAGCACATCGCGGGCCACCCCGCGCGGTCGCATATAGGCGTGGATCTAGCGCCGTCCGCGCGCCGAATGCGTGGAGCGCGGCGCCCCGCGTGTGGCGGCGGCGCCATCGCGCTGGCGTGTCGTGGCTCCGCCGGCTGGACGATTGGCCGGGCGTCTCGCGTCGCGGCCGTCGCGCGCGTCCCACTCCCGCGAGTCATCGTAGCCATAGGAGTCGCGGCCGCTGCCGTCGCCCCCGTTCTCGGCGTGCTCACGTTGCTGCCGTTTCTTCCAGCGGCGCTTGCTAAATGGGAGCAGGGCGCGCAGGAACGGGCCATATCCACCGCGCAAGAGCATGGAGAGCGCGATACCGGCGATGACGACGCCCAGGATCATCACGCCGCAACTCATCAACGCCGCGATCAGCAGACCGCTTGAGGTGACGCCGCCGGTCGCGTTGGCTTGCGCGCTATTGGCGCTGAGGCCTACGGTTGGCTGCGCGAAGTTGACTTTCGTGGGCTGGGGCGCGGATGACGCGCCGCTCTGGTTCGCGCCCGTGTTTCCACCGCTATTGTCCGTGGGAAGTGGCGTATCGGTTGGGGTGTCGGTCACAACGGCTGGGGTATCCGTGGGCGCCGCGGCGGGGGTAGCCGTGGCGACGGGCGGCGTGTCGGTGGGCGCGACGGCGGGGGTGTCCGTGGCGGTGAGCGGTAGGGCGGGACGGAGGGCGGCGGCTGAGGCGCCGGGGTGGGCGATGAGCAGGACGGCGACCGCCAGGGCCAGCCAGACAGGCGCCATCACCAGCGCGAGCAGCGTGCGCCGCGCGGCGTGTCCGCAGTGTCCTCCGCGCCAACCTCCCGCCATGATCTCCCCCACCCCTATGCGGTCGTACCGCCGGTAGTCTACCGAGGCGGCACGCGGCGTGTCAAACCGGCAGGACCGAGGAGGGACGGGTAGCGCAGAGTTCCGCGGAGTTCCACAGAGTCACGCGGAGTTCCGCGGAGTTCCACAGAGTCACGCGGAGTTCCGCAGAGTTCCGCAGAGTCACGCGGAGTTCCGCAGAGTCACACAGAGTTCCACAGAGTTCCACAGAGTTCCGCAGAGTTCCGCAGAGTTCCGCAGAGACGCGCGGAAAGACATGACACCGGGAGGCAGCCGGCGGTTGAAACCGCGCCTGGAGGGCCTGCGGCCACGAAACCCGCCTCCGCGGGTTCGAGAGAGGCAACCGCTCCGTGCGGGATCGCATCCCAGTCCGGCTTGGCCGGACTTTGCGGCGGAGCG
>DATEGV010000430.1:0-12769 GCA_035279925.1 Ktedonobacterales bacterium
GTCGGTTGGGTCGCCGGTGAGCGCAGCGCGCAATACTCTCCCCAGGCTGTAGACATCAGCGCGTGCGTCCGCCGGCTCGCCGCTCAAGAGCTCAGGCGCTTGATAGGCGCGGCAGCGCGAACAGACACAGACGTTGGGAGACGCGAGCGTCAAACGGGGCCGCAGGTATGCGAGCGTCACACGCTCGTCTGGAAGCGCGATCAGCGCGTCCGGGGTGAGGCACGCAATGGGCGCGAGGGATGCGTCATGTCGCAGCAGGTGATCGAGCGCGTCGGCAAGCTGAATGCCGATGGCGAGGACAAGTTGTGGGGAGAACGAGCCACGGACCTCGATGAGCTGGGAGAGCGTGGGTCCCGCCGGCGCGTTCATGACGACGCAGACACTGTCCCCTTGCCCGAAGCAATCACGCACACTAGGGAGTGCGGGATGCCGTAGCGCGACCGCGCGAGCGGTCCAGGCGCATACCTGCTCGCTGTCTCGCGCCGCGCCGTCCAGGCCCGTCAGAACTAACCGCACCTGGCGATCCAGAGCAACGTGACGAGCAGCGTAGTGACACTCCGATCCATGCCGCGCCAGCGCATGAGTTACGCAGTATCGGCGGTCAAGTAGCGCGGCTTGGGGAAAATTCATGGATAAGTCTCCGAAACCTGATGGGGAACGAGTGGTGGCTATTGTGGCGATAATTGCACATTGTGTGCCGAACGCGCCGGCTGGCCCTGGCAAATACTGTAGGCATGGGCCATGCGATCTTGTTCAACCCAATGGAGTCTGATATGCTCACGCCTACCGCGACGCGGCGACTCAGTCGTGAGCGAGACCGCACAGAGTCGCGGCGACACATAGAGGTCGGCGAGCCCCGGCATCGTTCACTACGAACGGGGAGGTAACCCGTGGCAACCAAGGACGGCAACAAGCGCCGCACGACGGGCGCGCCAAGCAAGGCGTCCGCGCCCAGGCAGGAGACACCGCAACGACGGGGCGCGGCGACGAAGCGAGCGCCAACCGCGCGGGACACGAAACCACCGCGCGCGACTGGTGAATCAGCCAAGGCGCCAACCGGCCGGAGCCGACCTGGCCGCACTCGCGCCGCGACCGCTCCAACCACGCCACTCACGCTGCCGGTCGAGGCAACGGCGGAAGCCGAACTGCCCGTCTCGCGGGCCACGGTGGCGACCGAAGTGGAACTGCCTGTCACGCAGGCGGCGGTGGCGACGCACGAGCCTTTCGACGACATGCCACTGGGCGAGGAAGCGGGGGAGGAAACTCCCCAGATCGCGGAGCCACCGGCTGGGTTGCCGGAGGCGCTGGGCGCTGATGTTGGCGAGGCGCCGCCCGATCTCCTGGATGAGACGAGGGTTGACGAGGAGGTCAGCGGAGCGCGCTTCGAGCCTGCGCCGTCGAGTTCCGGTTCGCAGCCGCGCTGGATGCGGCGCGAGCGGATGCCGCACGGTAACGCGCTGGGCATCTTGATCGAGCGTCAGTTCTCCGCGCCCGGTTCACCCTGCCGGTCATACTCCGACCTCGAACGGCGCTCCGGCATCTCACGGGAGGCGCTCAGCCGCTATGTGACGACACGGCCCGACAGGAGGCGCTCACCGACGATTGACACGCTCGTCGCGATCGCGGACGCTATGCACCTGAGCCTGGACGCGACCTGCCGCGCCGCCGCCGCGACCGCGAAGGGAACCGTGCTCGCGACACCGGAGGCGCAGCGTGATCGGGACGCCATCGTGAGCGCGCTCATCGGCGGGCTCAGCGACGATCAGTTCAGCGCGGTGGTCGAGCTGCTGCGACAGATGCGCCCCGCCGGCGCGGTGTGATCGGCGCGGCCTCGGCGTGTTCGCGACTGTGAACGTCCGGCGCACGGGACCGAGCAGCCCTTCGCGGCCGTGAACGGCCGGAGCACGGGGCGGGAGATAGCAAGTCTGCCTATTCGTCGTCGTCCTGGGGCGGCGACTCACCCTCCGGGTCGCCGACCACAACCAGCGCGTCGCCCTGATTCACTGTCTGGCCGCGTTCGACGCGCACCGCCTTGATGACGCCAGCGCGGGGAGTGGTCAGATCATTCTCCATCTTCATCGCTTCGAGCACGACCACGGTCTGGCCTCGCTCCACGACGGCGCCCAGCTCCGCGAGCACATTGACCACCAGGCCCGGCATCGGCGCGCGGATAGGCGCGTCTCCCGAGACGTGAGCGCCGCTCGCCAGACTGGCGAGCGCCCGCGACCGTTCGTCCTCGACGGTGACGAGGTAGGGCCGGCCCGCGATCATCACCTCGATGGTGGTTCCGTCGGCGTCGGCGTCCGGCGCGAGGCGTGCGTAGGCTTCGTAGGAACGGTCGCCGATAAGCAGACTGTAGTGTTCCGCCGGCGCCTCCCCGTCGCTCAACGCCGCCTGGGGAACGCCGACGAGTCGCCAGTCAAGCGTCAGCTCGCGGTTGTCCAAAACGACTTCGCGGCTGTGCCCGTTTTCTTGCAGTTCGATGAGGTGCGAGTGTTCGCCCACTCGCGCGACGTATCGCATGCGCTTCTCCCCGGCGCCTTAGACCGTTGCGTATCCTATGGCGCCGCGTTCACGGTGATAATCATAGTGATCGAGGCAAAGTTCTTCCCGTTGAATATCGTAACACTTCCGGTGTGGATTCCGGCGCTGGTCTTCGCGTCCGGCCGCGCCTCGATGGTGACCTGCATTCCCTGTCCGGCGGCGAGGACGCCGCTGGATGGGGTGACGCTGACCCACGCGAGTGAGGAGGATATCTGATCGTTTTCCGGGAGCGCGCCGAGATTCGTTACCGTCACTTTTTCGCTGGCGTTCTGTCCCACGGTCACGGTGAGCTTGACAGTCGTCGGCGTCGCGCTGAGGGCCAGGGCGCTGGGAGCCGTCAATCGGTCGAGCGCGGGGAAACGTTGGTGCAGCGAGCCGCTCAACTGCCGGCAGCCGCTGGTCGGGCACAGATCCGGGCGCGACACGACGAGCGCGGCCATGTCGAAGATCAAGACGAAAACCAGCAGCAGGACGAGCCTGCGAACCCGGCGGCGCCGCTTGACTCGAATGGCGGTATGCCCCGTCGTCCAGACGCGATCATCGTCGAACCCACCGTCGTCCTCGCTCGCCCGCTGCCGCTTCTTGTCTGGCCGCGCGGAGACCGCCGCTTGATAGGCCGATGCGTCCGCGGTCCAGGGCGTATCGGCATTGGCGCTCCCAGTACGCGCGTTGACGGCGGGCGCGAAGACGCTCTCACCGAGGGGTGCGCTGTCCCAGCCGTTGGCCGAAGATTGCGCCTGCCAGCCAGCGCCGTCATCTCGCCAGGCGTCGCCCCGATCCGCCGCGGAAGCCGCCCAACCGGCATGGTCGCGTGGCCCACTCGCGCGCGGAACCTCAAACTTCCCCGATACCACGTCCTGCCACGACGATGACAAGTGGTCCGACCCGGGAGCGTCGAGCCGGGGCAACTTCAACTGCGTCGCCGAAAACGGACGATCATCGCCGGGCGCTCGCCCAGTGTGCGCGCCGAATTGCCCGGTGTCATCGCCGATCGCCGGCTGTGCGCGCGAATATTCATCCGTGTAGAGTGACCCCGAGTACGATCCCGGAGCGCGCTCATCGCCGTTGTGGAGCGGCCCGGAGTAATCCGCTTCGTCATGTCCGTTGCCGCTCCGACCGCCCCAGCCGCCGAGCGCCGCCGAGTCGTCCGCCGCCCCGGGCGCGCCGCGTTGGCTCTGCCAGGCCGCGCGTTCAGCGGCGAGCTCATCGCTGCCCAGCGGGCCCGACGCGCCCACTTTGAGCGCCTGTATACGCTGCGCGGTCCCGTTGTCGAAACGGTCGTCGCCGAGCGGGCCTGTCATGGTCCATTGGTTCGCGCCCCGCTCCGGCTGCGCGCCGTTCGCGCTCCAGTTCGCGTTGCCTCCCGCGACGGTGAAGCCTGGATTACTCATCACGCCGTCGCCGAGTGGCCCCGCGCCTGGACGCACCGCGCGCAACGCTTGCGGACCAAAGTTCGGTCCGTCGTTCGTGTCGTCGCTCGTGTCATCAGTCAACGGACTCTGCGTGGTAACAATTCTGCCCAACTGCGCCGCCGGGCTGTAGATCGTCGCGAGCGCCGCCGGATCGAGCGCCTGGCCGCCAGCCGACGGGAGCGGGCCAGGAGCCGGCACCCGCGCCGTTGGGAGATTGCCGACCTCGAACTGCGGTTGGTTGTGCGCTGGCGTGCCGCTGGCCGCGAAGCCTGGAAGCGGCGGGAACGGCGGATTGAGTTGTCCAAAGCCCATCGGCTGGGGCATCCCCGGCGACTGGGGCACATTTGGTCCGCCAATCGGCCCGCTCATCCCGAACGCGCCGGGGGCCATGCCCAATCCGGCTCCTGAAACGGCCGGCCACGCCCCGTTGCCCTGCCCCGCAAGCGGCCCACCCAACCCAGGATTCGGGAAGGCTTGCGGCTGCCCCGCGCCGGGGAAGGGTTGCGCGGCCCCACCCTGCATGCCCTGACGTGTCGCCGTCTCTATCGCCTGCGCCATCGTCGCCGCGGATGGGTACCGTTCCTCTGGTCGCTTCGCCATCGCCCGCTGAATGACGGGATCGAGCGCGAGCAGCGGCGGCGGCAAGTTGGGGTTGACCTGCGCGAGATGTGGCACTGGCTGGCGCGCGTGCGCCGCGAAGACATCGGCGGGCTTGCCGCCCGGAAAAGGCGCCTTGCCGGTGAGGGCGGCGAAGAGTACCGCGCCCACACCATAGATATCCGCCTGCTGGCCGCCGGGGCCGCGCATGAGCTCGGGGGCCATGTATTCGACGGCCTCGGCTCCGGAGCCTGATTGGTCCATATCCATCATGCTCGGACTCCAGAGCAGCCCGAAGTCTCCGACCAACACGTGGCGGCCCTCGAAGAGGAAAATGTTGCTGGGCTTGATGTTGTCGTGGTGGACGCCGAGGCTATGCGCGTAGGCGAGCGCGTCACAGAGCTGGCGAAAGAACGGCGCCACATCCGCCGGCCCGAACCCACCACCTGAGCGTATGCGATCGCTGAGGGTTCCCGCCGCGACGAACGGTGTCACGAGGTAGAGGTAGCCCTGGTCTTCGCCGCTGGCGATCAGTGGCAGGATGTGCGGGTGGTTGGTGAGCCGCGCGCTCGTCTGTACGATCTCGCGAAAGTGCGGCAAGAACCCCGGCTGGTGAGCAAACTCCGGATGGATGACCTTGACGACCACCTCACGGCCGCCCGGCTTGTTGGATCGCGCGCGATACACTTCGGCGATGCCGCCACCACTCATCTGCTCGGCGAGTTGAAACCCGCCAAAGACACGCCCCCGCAGTCCGGCCATAGCCCCTCCTCGCGGCGCATCACCCCGAACCCCACACATCGCGTAGAATCGCGCCTAGTATATCACTCTCATGCGGAGCGACACGCCATCAGTCCCACCCGGACTAGTTCGCCGGCCACCAATTGTTCTGCGTGATCGTCGAGTAGAGGTCGTCCGCGACATACACCTGGCAGGCGCCCTCGCCGCCGTTCTCTTTCATCACTGTGATGACACCCTTCGCCGATCCCGTCGCGCCGGGAGCCTGATCGTCGGGCGCGAGCGAGATCCACCAGGCGTGAGGGTTCGCGTTCTCCGTCTGCGCCGTGCCAGTCTTGCCGCCCATGAAGTTGCCGCTGTCGCGCGGGAGATGGCCGTTCTGTGGGCCCAGTCCGTAGAATGCGGTGCCGTAGTCCACCACTGACCACATCGCCGCGCGGACCGCTTGCGCCGTGCCCGGCTGGATCACCTGCTGGTCTGTGCTCACGTCGCGGATGGGGATGCCGCTCGCCTCAGTCGCGCCATTCGCGACCACCTCGAAGCCGATATGCGGCGCCCGCATCACGCCATCGGCCGCGATCGCGCTGGTCACGGTCGCCATCGTCAGTGGGGTGATGAGCAGCGGACCCTGCCCAAAGGCGGCGTTGCCAAGCGCCGCGTCGTCGAAGTTATAGGGTTGCCCGTTCTGCGTCGCGGGGTAGGCGCTACTGGTCGCTTGCGGCGCGTCGAAGGGAACGGGCGACCACGGATGGCCGGGCGTGTTGATGCCGAACTTGCCGAGATAGCTGAGCCACTTGTCGGCGCCGAGCGTCAGGCCGAGCCGAGCGAAGACGACGTTGTTGCTGAAGGCGTAGGCGTCCTGCACATCCTGCGGGAACGTGACGCGCGAGTAGTTCTTCCAGATCGGCTCGTAATCGGGCCAGTTGATGATAAACCCGCCCGCGTTGACGCTGAGCGCGTCCTGTTTCGTGAACTGCGTCCCGGTGAGGCTCGCCTGACCGGTGTCAAGCGCGGCGATCAACGTCATCGTCTTGAAGTCGGAGCCGGGAGTGTAGAGGCCCTGGGTCGCGCGATTCAACAGCACCGGCGTCGTCACCGTATTGATATGCGCCCAATAGGCGTTCGCCTTTGCCTGGACCGCCGTACTTTGTGAATCGCCCGCGACGATCTGGTTGGGATCGTAGTCTGGGCTGCTGACCATCGCGAGGATCTCGCCCGTTTTGGGGTCTTCGACAATCAGGCTGCCGGGCGGATTGGCCTGCGATTCGCAGACGCCGCCGCCGTGGAGCGCCGAGCTGTCGTAGTATTTCGCCGCGGCGTCCTGGATGCGCTTGTCTATGGTCAGGTACACATCATTGCCGTACTGCGGCTTATGCAGCAACTTATTGAGCGCCTGCTGGCTGGTGACTTGCTGGTTGATGCCGGCCAGTTGGTCGTTGTAACTGGCTTCGATCCCCGCCGCGCCGCGCCCATAGGTGAAGTAACCGATCAGCGGCGCCAGTCCGTCGTCAACCACCCACTGCGCGTAGACCCGGTGGTACCCGCACGTATACGCGCCGCTCTTGCTGTCGTCCTTGACCGTTTGCGCGATGACGTTGCCGTTGCGGTCCAGGATACGGCCACGCAGCGGCGCGTCAAAGGGAGGACAGATGCGCGGGTCGTAGGTCCCGTTTTCGGCCAGAGTTGGTCCCTTGAAGAAGGCGTGATTGCTGACCTGGATATACGCCGCGACGGCGCTGATGATGAGAAACAAAGTAATGAACGTATTCGTCAGCCGGCGAATGGTTACGTTCATGTTGCTATTCATCGCTGGAAGCTCCTCACGAGCGACCGCGCAGCGCCTGTCGCCTGCCGTGTCGCTTCGCAGCGAGTGTAGCACCGGCCTGCTGAGGTGTCAAAGTGCATACCTCACACGTTGCCGCGCGCAAGCCCCTCCAGATACCCCGCGACATTGGCGCGCGTCTCCGTCACGCTATCGCCGCCGAACTTCTCGATCCAGGCGTCCGTCAGCGTCAGCGCCAGCATCGCCTCACCCACCACACCAGCGGCTGGCACGACGCAGACATCACTGCGTTCATAGCGGGTTTGCGCGATGTTCTCGCCCGTGCGTATGTCCGCCGATGGGAGCGGGTGGGCGAGCGTCGGAATCGGCTTGACGGCGACGCGCGCGGTGATCGGCTCGCCGTTGCTGACGCCGCCCTCGATGCCGCCAGCGTGGTTGCTCAGTCGCCGCCATCCCGTCTCGTCGTGGCGGATGACATCGTGAACCGCTGAGCCGTCCATAGCGGCAAGCGCGAAACCGCCGCCGATCTCCACGCCCTTCGCCGAGGGAATGCTCATCAACGCCTGCGCGAGCCGGCCGCTGAGCCGACGATCCCACTGGCTGTAGCTGCCAAGGCCAACCGGCACGCCCGTCGCCACCACCTCGAAGACGCCGCCGCAGGTGTCGCCGCGCCGCTTCCCATCGAGGATGCGCTCGATCATCGCCGCCGTCACCGCAGCATCGGCGCAGCGCATCTCCGACGCCTCCACCGCCGTCCAGAAGCCGTCATCCACCGCGCTGATCTCCGGCGTCCGCTCCGGCGCGTAGCCAACCCCGCCGACCGACAGCACGTGACTGTGGACGGCGACGCCGAAGCTCGCCAGGAACTGACCGCAGAGTGAGCCGGCGGCGACCCGCGCGGCGGTCTCGCGGGAGCTGGCGCGCTCGATCACGTTGCGCACGTCGTCGTGGCCGTACTTCAGCGCGCCGGTGAGGTCCGCGTGGCCGGGGCGAACCTGCGTGACCGGGTCCGTAGGCGGCTCGATTGGTTCGACGGCCATGCGCTCGCGCCAGTTCGCCCAGTCGCGATTCTCGATGCGCAGCGTGATCGGTGAGCCAAGCGTCTTGCCATGCCGGACGCCGGACAACACCTCGACGGTGTCGCGCTCGATCTTCATGCGGCCGCCGCGCCCATAGCCGCCCTGGCGACGGCGCAGGTCCGCGTCTATGCGCTCACGCGAGACGGGCAGGCCGGCGGGCAGCCCTTCGATGATGGCGATGAGGCAGGGGCCGTGCGACTCCCCCGCCGTCAAGAAACGGAACATGACGCTGAATCTCCCCAGTAGGAGAATGTAGCAGCGTTGTGGGCCGCGGGCAATGGAGCGGACTGGCTGAGCCGGCGCTGGCCGGCCGAAAGCGGTACTCCCTGTTCGGCGACATCCGGTAGACTGAGCGTGACGAATAGACGCAACGCCTCGCGCAGATCGCCTGCGCGCAGCAGCACCCGCGCCAGCGTATCCAGCAGCGCCGCGCGCTCCTCTTCGTTTGGGGTGACGGCCAGCGCCTTGCGGAGCGCGACCGTGGCCTGTTTATAGTCGCGCCGGGCGATCGCGACCGCCGCCATCGCGCTGGGCAGCCGGCGGTGCCGCGCCGCGTCCTCGCGCAGCCCGCGTAGCTCGTGAATCGCCTGGGCCAGTCGCTCAGTGTCGCCCATGCTGCCGAACGCCGCGAGCACATGAATCCGTGTGAGCCGCGCGTCCACCGAGGCGGGGGCTAGCTCCAACGCTCGCCCAACGTAACCCAGCGCGACGCCCAGCCCCGCGCGATCATACGAGAGCACATCGTAGCTGGCGAGTTGGAGCGCCGCCTCCGCCGCGCCCGTATAGGCCAGCGCCGGCGGACAATGGACCAGCAGTCCTACGCCGCGCGTCAGGGTCTCCTCGTCGCCGTCCCAGCCCCGCACGAGGGCCACCCCGCGTTGAAACGCGAGATGCCCGGAGCGGTGATCCGCGCCCGCGTTCACGCCCCAGGGCAGAGCGGCGAGCCAGCGCATATCGCTCCCGACCTGCGCCGTGAAATGCGTGGGAATCAGCGACGGGCGCTCCCGCCGTCGTGTTGGCCGTGTCTTCTTCGCGGCGTCCGCGAAGCGTGGCCAGAAGGCGCCGACGATCAGCATGAAGACACTGACGAGCGCCATGCCGCCGCCGAAGACGACCAACTGCGTCTGTTTGACCACCTCGAAGTCCGCGCGCGTCCGGTCGCGATAGACGACTTCCGCGCCGGTTCTGGTGTCAACGAGAGTCACCTCGTCCACGCGATTCGGTTCGCGCAGCGCGTTCGTCTCATAGCGTAGCCGCGCGGACTGGTCGCGTGGGCCGCAGAGCGCGGGCAGCGTGGGCGAGAAGTTCGCGGCGGTCAGCTCGAGCGCGAGGCCCGGATGTTCGCGCAGGCTGAATGATTCCGTCACCTGGCCGTTCGTGCCTGCTGGCTGGCTGCGGCACGCGGTGATCGCGCCGCTGATGGATACCTGCCGTTGGGAGTAGATCACGAGGACAAGCACCGCCGCCAGGTAGAGTCCGACGAGACCGAAGGCCAGCCAGGCGAAGCGGTAGCGCATCAGGCGATACACGAGCAGTCGCCGGATGATGCTGTCCAATGTGAGATGCATGTCCCGTCCCTGTGCTTCTCGATGACGCGGTGGCCGAGCCGTCCGCCACGTGCGGGAGCGCCGCATACCCTATGCGACCGTGACGAACATTGCCATATACCATGTCATCACGCGAGACACTAAAGCATCTTAGATGCCAGAGCGGTCTGCGCGGGGCGAGATTGCTGTTGGGGCCGCGATGTGATAAAATGAGGGTCGAGCATGGCGCCCGGCTCGCTTGGAGTCGGACAGGCATGATCGCCTTGAGCGCGGCGACCGGCGAAGGTCGCGGGAGAACCATGAAGTCAGGAATCCACCCCAAATACGTTGACGCCACCGTCACCTGCGCGTGCGGCAACACATTTACGGTCGGCAGCACACAGTCCACGATGAAAGTTGACGTCTGCTCGAAGTGCCATCCGTTCTATACTGGCCAGCAGCGTATCCTCGATACAGCCGGCCGTGTCGAACGCTTCCGTCGGCGTTTCAATATCGCCGAGGAAGAGAACGCCTAAGGCGTCAGTATCCCTGTGATCCCCCGTCCAGTGATTTGGGCGGGGGATTTGCGTATCTGCCGCCAGCGCGCGCGAGCCGCCGTCTCCTCGTACGCGGCCAGCGTCCGCGCGGCGTGCGCCGTCGCCGAGTGATGTGCGGCGAGCAGACGCGCCCGCGTTCCCATCGCCGCGCGCAACCCCGCGTCGGCTACCAGCCGTTCGACATGAGCCGTAAACGCGCCTGGATCCGCCTGCGGGTCCACCGCATACCCCGTCTCGCCATGTCGTACGATCTCGCCGACGCCACCGGCCGCCAGCGCGACCACTGGCACGCCCGCCGCCATACTCTCCAGCAACGCGAGCGGCTGATTCTCCGTCAGACTGGCTGAGACCGAGATATCGGCCTCGGCGACCTGGGCAACCAGCGCGTCGCCTTCCAACCACCCCGTGAACACCACCCGCGCGTCCAGCGCCCGCTGGTGGACGGCGCGGGCCAGCTCACGCCGGAGCGGGCCGTCGCCAACGATGTGCAGCGTCAGCGCCGGATTGTTTCCCAGCGCCGGCTCGACAAGCTCCAGCAGGCGCAAAAGATTCTTCTCCGGCGCCAATCGCCCGCAGAAGAGTAGCCGGGCGCCCGGTTTCGTAGTCGGGCTCCGGGCCGGCTTGGCGAAACGCGCCACGTCAACCGCGTTGGGCACGATGTGGAGCGGGCGAGCCATCCCGCCGCTCATCAGGTCCAGCGCGAGGAAGCGCGAGGCGCAGGTCACGAGGTCGCAGCGATTGTAAAACGCGGCGACGTAGCGCCGAAACAGCGCGCCGATCTGCTGGGTTGACCGTCTGCCGAAGGGCGAGTAGCACGCGACGTACTGGGCGTAGAGCGTGTGGTGTGTGCCGAGCAGCGGAATCCCGCGCGCAAGCCCGGCGCGCAGCCCCTGCCAGCCGATGCCGAACGGCGAATGGCAGTGGATGATGTCCGGCTGAAAGTCCTCGACAAGCCGCGTGACCGCGTGATCCACTGGGGCGGCGACACTGAAGGCGTCATTGAGGGGCAGGCGCCACGCGGGCCGCCGCACAATCGGGAATGCGTCACTCTCGACGGCCGGCGAGTTGTGGCAGGCGCGTACGGTGTAGACGGCGACGGCATGCCCTTGCCCGCTGAGCGTTCGCGCCAGCGTCCGCACGGAGACCGCGACGCCGTTTCCCTGCGGCGCGTACGAATCCGTCACAAGCAGTACGCGCATCTTCCCCCCGGACTCGCTCGTCGCTCGCCGCGTGTCACCCGCAACTGTACCATATGGCGCATGGAGTCCCCGCGCGTCCTATCCACGCTGGCGCCGCCGCACGGCGTCGTGTATGCTTCATGCGGACACGTGACTCTTGCCCGGCCCGGAGAATGCGAAGCGAGAGGTCGGGGCCGACCACGACGCCGGCGGCGAATCCTGGAGGATGTGACGGGTGCGAAAGTACAACTATGGCGGCCAAGCGGTGGTCGAAGGCGTGATGATGCGCGGCCGGCAATCCGCGTCCGTCGCGGTGCGACTCGAGTCCGGCGGCATCCTGGTGCATGAAGAAGATCTCAATCCCCGTCTCTATGGTCGCCGCGTGGCGCAGTGGCCGTTCATCCGGGGGTTGCTGCTGCTGTGGGACATGCTGATTCTTGGCACACGCATGATGCGTTTCGCCGCGAGCGTCAGCATTCAGAGTCTGAATGACGAGCAGACCCGGGGCGGGGAACCGGCGCATGTGGAGCCGGAGCGCGGAACCGTCCGCGAAGCGACCGAGCGGGATATGGCGGGCACTGGCGGTTTCGGCATGGCGGCGACGCTGGTCTTCTCGCTGGCGCTGGCGATTGGCCTGTTCTTCTTGTTGCCGCTCGGCGTCGTCGGAGCCGCGCACCAGTGGATCGGCAAGGGCTGGCTAAGTCTCACGCTGGAAGGCGTAATCCGGCTCGCGCTGCTGGTCGGCTATCTGGCGCTGATTGGGCGCTTCGCCAGCATTCAGCGCGTCTTCATGTACCACGGCGCGGAACACAAAGCCATCAACTGCTTTGAGGCGGGGCAGCCTCTGGACACGGAGCACGTGCGCCTCGCGTCGCGCGTCCACACGCGCTGCGGCACCGGTTTCCTGCTGATCGTCGTCGTCGTCTCAATCGTCGTCTTCGCGCTGCTCGGCAGCCCGCCGCTGGCGATACGCATTCTCTCGCGCGTGCTGCTGGTCCCGGTGATCGCGTCCATCGCGTATGAGTTGATGCGCCTTGGCGCCGCGAACTACCGGCATCGCGTCGTGCGCTGGCTGATGGCGCCGAGTCTCGCGCTCCAGGGACTCACCACGCGCGAGCCGGACGATACGCAGATCGAATGCGCCATCGTGGCCCTCGAACGTGTGCTTCAGCGTGACGGCGTGCCCGTGCTGGACCGCGTGGCGTGAAGAACAGAGTTAGGACGCTATGACCACCGATTATCGCGATAACGAGGCTGAGACACAGGCGCCCGAACGGGATGCCGCCGCCGCGCCTGGTCCTAAGACGCTTCCAAAGGGTACCGCGCCGGGCGAGCCGGCCGTGCCGCCCGCGCTG
>DATEGV010000431.1:0-3984 GCA_035279925.1 Ktedonobacterales bacterium
GCGGTGTGCGGTCAGCGCCCAACGCGGCCGCGTCATACGCCAGCGTCGGCGCGACAGATTCGAGCGGAGCCCACATCGGCGATTGTCGCATACCCGCCAGCATGTCCTCGGGTACGCCAACAAATGACATGAACAGCGCGATGGCGTCCCCTCGCTGCCCGTCCGCGAGCAGTTGGGTAAGTGTTGTCCGGTAGCCGTGCCACGCCGCTATGCCCTGCTCAGTTGAATCGTACGGAATCTCGTAGAGCGCGAGCTTCTTCACTTTGCCTTGAAGCGCGATGGCGGCTTCCAACGCCAGGGCGCCCCCAGAGGAGATGCCGTACACAAACGCTTCGCCGCCGGCGGCGTCTATGAGCGCTTCAATGTCTTCGATCTCGCGTTCGACCGCGAAGGGCTGTGTATCGCTGCTTTCGCCCCGACCACGGCGGTCGTAAGAGTAGACTGTGAAATCCCTGGCAAGTAAATCGGCCAGCTCATTTGAATAGCCTTGGGAACGGAACCCGGTTGCGCCATCAACGAGAATGAGCGCGGGGCCGGCGCCGCGCGCGTCATAGGCGATGGTTGTTCCGTCTTTGGATGTCACTGAAGGCATGGTTCTTCTCCTTTTGGTGGTAGTCACGACGACTGTGGGGTTATTCTCAGGCGGACAGCTCAAAGCGGACGGCGCCGTCGTGATTGACGCATCATCGTCATCGGGAATCAGTCAATAGGCAACAAAAAACACAGACAGCGAACTGCCTGTGCAATGTACAGCCGAACCAACAGTGGAGGCGTGGTACTGGTGGGTGGTACTGGACTCGAACCAGTGACCTCGTCGGTGTGAACGACGCGCTCTGCCGGCTGAGCTAACCACCCGAGGGAATCCGCGCCGGAAGCCCCTAGAGCATACCACGAGGCGTTTGGCTCGTCAATGGAAGCAGCGACACTCCTCGCAGGCCGGTGCTATACTTCCACAACGGGCGCATCATCGCGGATAGCGCCCGTTGCGGCTTGTTGCGCCGCGCCGAGACGAAGGAGTGCTCGCCCGTGAAACTCGTCACCTATGTCACCGCGCCAGATACCCCCCGCGACGCCGGACGCGCTGGCGTGCTGCTCAACGACCTCGTGCTCGATCTGGACCGGCTGGGCGAGTGGGCGACCCAGCACGGCGTCGAGTTGCCGGCCTTCGGCGGCGCGCGGCGGCTCCCGGCGACGATGCTCGAACTCATGCAGCGTGGATCTGACGGCATGGCCGGCGTGCGCGCCGCGTTCGAGGCGGCGGGCCGGGCGCGCGTCGAGGACCTGAGCGCCACAGCCGGACCCGCGTTGCCGCTGGCGAACGTCACCCTGCGCACGCCGCTGCCGAATCCACCGACCCTCCGCGACTTCTACGCCTTCGAGCAGCATGTCAAGGCGGCGCGAGCGCGGCGCAACCTCGGCATGATTCCAGAGTGGTACGAGATCGCCGTCTTCTACTTCTCGAACACGTCGGCGCTCTATGGAGGCGACGAGCCGGTGCCGTATCCGCGGCTCAGCAACGAACTTGACTTCGAGCTTGAGCTGGCGGCGGTGATCGGCAAGGAGGGGAGCGACATCGCCGCCGAGGACGCGGTCCCGTACATCGCCGGCTACATGGTGATGAACGACTGGAGCGCGCGCGACTTGCAGCGTCACGAGATGAAGATGAACCTGGGACCGGCCAAAGGCAAAGACTTCGCCACTTCGCTCGGCCCCTGGCTCGTCACGCCGGACGAGTTGGATGACAAGCGCATCGGCGCGGGCAAGGACGAGCGTTTCGATCTGGCGATGACGGGCGCCATCAACGGCGATCAACTGACGAGCGCGAACGCCAAGGACATCTACTTCACCTTCCCGCAGATGATCGAGCGCGCATCTCAGCATGTGCGGCTGCGGCCCGGCGACATCATCGGCTCCGGCACTTGCGGCACGGGCTGCATCCTCGAACTGGGCACGGAGCGCCATCGCTGGCTGCAAGCGGGCGATACAGTCGAGATGAGCATCGAGCGCCTGGGCACGCTTCGCAACCCCATCAGCGGCGGCAAGGAGGGCTAGCGATGCCGACGCCAACACCGCCGAAACCCGGAGAGGAGCCGACCAACGAGGCTGACCTGTACCGGTATCACTTTCGCCGGCTCATCACGTGGTATCTGGAGGCGCTAGACCCGCTGCCGGAGGCGGCGTTCGCGTGGCAGCCTGCCGCGCGCGAGGGCAACTCGCTGCGGGCGATCTGCGTCCACGCCATCTCCTCGGCCGAGTGGTGGGTGCTGGGCTGCGTGCGCGACGGCGCCTGGGATCGCGATTCGCAGACGGAGTTTCGCGTCGAGACGACCTGGCGGGAACTGCGCCCACGCTTTGTCTCGTGGCTCGAACAGGTCGAGACACTCCTCGCGGGCATGACCTCCGAGGAGCTTGGCGCGATCAGCAAGCACCCCGCCGGAGACCGCATGAACCGGCGCTGCATGACGCACGTGATCGAGCACCTGGGCCTGCACCTGGGCCATGTTGAGGTGACGATTGACTGGTGGCGGGCAGACACGGCGCTCACCTCGCACTGATTGCGCATCGCGCCTATGCCTGTAGCGCGCCGCGCCCCTCTTTGCTATACTGGTCTCGCGCGCCGGGTGGTTGGCGCGCGATCACAGGCGGGGGGAACGCGATGACACAGCTCGATGGCCAGGAACTCGGCGGCTGCAAGCTCACACGCAAGCTGGGCGCCGGGGGGATGGGCGAGGTGTATCTCGCGGAGCAGCGCCGCCTGGGCAACCGGCTCGTCGCGGTCAAGGTGGTGACTCCGGACGAGCTGACCTTCCACGAGGAGGTCGCGGAGGATATGGCGCGGCGCTTCCAGCGTGAGGCCGCGCTGCTGGGGCAGCTCTCGCACCCCAATATCCTACCGGTCCACGACAGCGGCTACGAGCAGAATCACCTCTACCTTGTCATGGAGTACGCGCCCGAAGGGTCGCTGGCCGACGCCATGCGCGGCTCCGCGAAGCATCGCCTGACGTTGCCGGTGGACCTGCCGCGCGCGGTGGACATGATCGGGCAGATCGCCGCCGCCCTGCAATATACCCATGACCACGGCATCATCCACCGCGACGTGAAGCCCGGTAATGTGCTCATTCGCGTCGAGGCGGACGGACGCTGGCATCTGCTGCTGGCCGACTTCGGCGTCGCGCGCAACATGGACACCTCCTCAAATCGGACGCAGGTCAGCGGCACCTTCGCGTTCATGGCGCCAGAGCAGTTTAGCGGCAAGTTTTCGCCGGCCAGCGACCAGTATGCGCTTGGCGTGCTGGCGTTCCTGCTGTTGACCGGCCGTACCCCCTTCGAGGGCGATCTGGCGCGGTTGACGCACGCCCACATGTTCGAGCCGCCGCCGCCGCTGCGCAAGATCAACCATGCGATCACGCCCGCCGTCGAAGCGGTCGTCGCGCGCGCGCTTGCCAAAGAGCCGGGCGCTCGCTATACTTCCGTCGCGGCCTTCGCCGACGCCCTGCGCGCGGCGGCCACCGACACGACAGTTCCAAGCGAGCAGATTCCAACGGTCAAGGGTGAACACGTCGCGGCGGTCGAGACGCCCACCGTGGCCCACGCTGATAGCCGGCCACGCCTCGGACGCCTCATCGCGATGGTTCTGATCGCGGTCGTCCTCTTGGGAGCCGTTGCGGCGGCGACATATTTCGTGCAGAAGCAGCAGAACACGGCGACGACACAGCCAACCCAGACGGCGACTCTCAACGCGGCGACAAGCACCGCAACCACAACGGGCGCCGGCTCGCTGCCGACCTGCGACGCTTCCACCGCGACCCCCACCGTCGGCACGGATCTGAAATGCCTGCTCGTTCCGCCGTCCACGGTGAGCACACAAGTCCTGAACGATCCCGCGCCGCTCTGTGACGGACAGTCGCAGTGGACGCTTGAGACGAACGTGAGCCACACCTGCGCGGCCTCGAGCGTCACCCTCACCTCCGTGGACGCGACGGC
>DATEGV010000432.1:0-2991 GCA_035279925.1 Ktedonobacterales bacterium
TGAGCGTGCGTCGTTCGCGTACACTGTCTCCTTGACCGCGCCGTATGCGCGGTACGCCACTATCGGCGAAAGGACAGGTCAACGTGTCGAACCCACAACCACCCTACGGCCAGCAACCGCCCGCGCCGTGGTCACCGTATCCGGGTAGCGCGCCCGCCAGCGGCTATCCGCAACAGGGCGGCTACCCCCAACAGGGCGGATACGCCCCGCCCAGCAATTATCCGACGCCCGAGGCGTATCCACCGCAACAGCCGGGCATGTACGCGCCACCCAGCGGGTATGGTCAGCAGCCCGGTGGATACGCGCCGAACTCGTACGCGCCACCACCGCCGCCGATGCCCACGCGCTCGCGGCAGAATCAGGTACTCTCCGGAGCATTTGGCGTATTCGGCGGATTGGCGGCTATCATCGGTTTCGTCGCCATCCCCTATTACAGCATCTCAGGAGCCGATGCGTCCGGGAACGCCGCGGCATACCATATCAGCGCCCATGCCTTCTCTCGCTCGACGATTCCTGACAGCGCATATAGTGGGTATCCTGAATTGTGGGGAGTTCTCGGCGGCGCGATTCTTATCGCGCTCATTGGCGTTGCGCTGGCTTCGCAGTCAAGCTCCAGTCAGCAGGGGCGTTCGCTTGCCATCGCGCTCATCGTGGTTGGCGTCGTAGACCTTGGCATCCTATTTCGGGTGTTCTTCGATTTCAACCACAAGATTAGCCAATACACGGGTGGGACATCTCCATTGGGCGTTACCTACGGGTTCGACCTCGGCTTCTGGCTAACAGCGGCTGGGTTGATTCTGGCTATCATTGGTGGTGGTGTCGCCCTTACCAGGACCAACCACTAACCCGCACAGTTCCTATTGCCCATCGAGGGCGGTTGTCGCCAGGGTATGAGGCGCGTTTCACATTGACGCGCCGCCGTTCTCCCGTGCGCGGCCGCCCTATTGTGCGCCTCCCACCGCTCGATTGTCGCGCGCCCGCCATGCGGTTGAAGGACGCGCGCGAAGGCCCAAGCGCCTCCTCCACGCGCAACCTTCGGCCGCCCCGCTTCCCCTCTGGTCTCCAATCTCTGGGCCCGCGCGTCATAATGAGTAGCGGCGACCTCCCACGATGCTCCCAGCGGAGCTCGACGCTCAGGTCGCCACACTCAAAGGAAACGCCCGTGCTCTTTCGCCTCAGCGCCACGCTCACGCGCGGCAGAACGCTTCCGTGGCGCGCGGTCGCGGTTGTCGCCGTCGCACTGCTTGGCGCGCTGCTGTGGCTGCACGCGGCTGGCCCCGGCGCGAGAGCCGGCTACGATTTCACGTCCTACGTGCAAGGCGCGCGCGATGTGGCCACCGGGCGCAACCCCTACCATGCGCTCGTCCAGCAATCGCTCGATACCCGCCTCGGCGATACGGGCATTCATTCGCGAGGCTATGTGTACCCGCCACTGCTAGCGTTCGCGCTCTCGCTGCCGCTGCGCTTCGGGTTGGACGCGCATGGACTCTGGCTGCTCTGGAATCTCGTCAACGCCGCCGCGCTGTTCTGGATGGGCTGGGAGCTCAACCGCACGCTGCGTGGCCGCGCGGATATCACCGGCGCGCTCTGCTTCGGCGTCGCCGCGCTGCTACCGACCGTCGCGACTTACGATCTCTGGTTGGGTCAGGCCGACATGCTCATGGCTGCGCTCGCCGTCGTGGCCTGCGCGCTCTGGCTGCGTCGCAATCCCTGGGCGCCGGTGGTCCTGGGCTGCGCCGTGGCGATCAAGCCGACGCTCGCGCTGATTCTGGTGGTGTGGCTCTGGTTCGGGGACTGGCGCAACGCAGTCCGTGGGGCACTTCTCGCCGCCGCCTTTGTTCTGGTTCCGTTCGCGTTCCTGGGTCTGGGCGCGCTCGGAGATTATGTGACCTTCTTCACGCGCTGGAACGCCTTCCATGCCAATGCCGAGTTCATCAACCAATCACCCTACGGCATGCTTCAGCGCGCCTTCGCGCCAAATCCATACACGCGCCCGCTCGTCTCCGCCGGGTGGGTGGTCACGCCGCTGCGCGCGCTCGTGCTCGCGGGACTGGTCATCTGGTGGGTGCGGACGGTTCCCCGTGGTCGCCCGCGCGGCGCAGTCGCCGGTATGGGCGCGTGCCTGCTGGCGCTGCCGTTGATCCTTCTGGTTAGCCCGCTCAGTGAGGATATTCACTATTGCCTGCTAATCCCGACGCTGGTCGGCTTCGCGTGGCTCGCCTGGCGCGGCGGCCTCGCGCGCCGCCCTGCCGCCTGGGTGATCTGGATTGCGGCGCTACTGGCGTGCATCCCGCGCGGCCAGGAAATCATCTATCCCGACCATCTGTTCGCGTTCCCGTTGCAGACCGATCCGCGCGTGGGATGGCTCATCGTGCTCGCGCGCTCCGGGGCGCTGCTCTACCTCGCGCTGGCAACGCTCTTTGCCGCCGGTGATCTGCTGCGCCATTTGGGCGCACAACCAGACGCCGTCGAAAATGAGCAACCCGCCCCAGCCGCCCAGGTTGCTGGCTAGGTCACTGCACCTTATACCAAGTCCAGGTGAACGCTCGCGGCCCTGAAGGGCAGGCGCACGGGACGACATGCGGGAAGCGGGCGCCAGCGTCGCGACGCTCCGGAAACGGATTCCCCTCTCCCACGAGGAGAGAGGGGGTTGGGGGGGTGAGGTTCTCGGCCCTACGCCGACTGCCGCGTGTCTGGAACGCTGGCATGCTCCGCCGCGCCTAGCACACCACTCATGTCGTCGTCCTCGCCAAAGAGCAGGCGATCAAGCTCCGGCGCGTCAATCGTCTCAACCTGAATGAGATGCTCCGATATCGCGATGAGCTTGTCCTTCTTGGCTTCCAGGATGTCCTTGGCGGTCGTATAGGCCTGCTCGACGAGGTAGCTCTCCTCGGCGTCGGCCTGCGTGGCGCGCTGTGGGCTTACGCCCTCGTCCTCGATCAAGACATTGCCGAGCGGGCTCATGCCGAACTCGCGCACCATGCGCCGGGC
>DATEGV010000433.1:0-4219 GCA_035279925.1 Ktedonobacterales bacterium
CTCGCCGGGGTCCACGCAGGTCTCGGAGAATGAAGTGCGTGTGGTCCTGAGCGGCCGCCCTACGCCATAGTTCGGTAGACCTGACCTACACTCCCCCGCCGCGACTCTGGCGTCGGCTGCGCAAAGAACCTACCCCCCGGCCCCCTTCCGCACGGGGGAAGGGGGAGCGAGCGTGGTTGTGGCAGGCGGGCAATCCTACGCGCCACCGGGGACGATATCCTCTTCGTTCGTGACGCCCGCCATCACCGGCACTACCCGCGCGTTCGGATCCACATGCAGGTCATTCGTGACGGACTTCACCCCGGGCGTATGCGCCACGATCTCGCCAGCCGCCGCGCGCGCCTCCGCGGTGCGCACGCCGCCACGTAGGCGGACCTCGCCAAGCATTGGATACACCCCAATCATCTCGCCGCCAGTGCGCGCGTCCGCCGCCAACGCCTGGGAGACACGCGCCGCCAGATCCGTGTCAGTGGTTAGCTGGTTGTGTATGCTCGCCACACCGGTCAACTCTTCGAGCAGATCGGTCGCCAGTCGCTGGTTGAGATCGCTGGAGACATGCCCGTAGAGCCAGACCGCCCCATCCACCACCCGTATCGTCATGCCGGGCAGGTCAATGCGCAGGGGACCGAAATCGAAGAGCGTCTGGTACACCTCATCGTAGAGGTCGTGGTCGCTGCGGAACGGCGTGAGCCGGTCGGGCGCCGTCGCGCCAAGATCAACCTGTATCTGCTTTGTGCTCACCCCGATGACACGCGCGGACTGAATCAGTCTCTCGCCGCGAACACCCCGGTCCACCACAATCGTTTGCAGCGCGTATTCCCGCTCCGTCACCGTCACCTGTGTCAGCCGCCCCAGCGACTTTCCGCCACTTGTAATCGTTGTGGATCCGCTCAACAGTGCGCCGCTCGGAATCGCACGCGGCGACTTTTTGATCTCTTCGAGCGGGATCGCCAGCGTCAGCGCGTCCTCCGTGCCCGCGATCACATTCTCAGCCCCGACATAGTACGTCACGCCCATGAACAGTCCAACCTTGACGCCCACCGCAAGCACACAGCGCTGGCCCGCGTCCGCCACGACCGACGCCAGCCGCCCGGCGTCGCCATCGCTTGCCTGGACATTCGCGTCGAATCGGAACTTGACAACCTCAGCAAGCTCGGTCGTGGTCTGCATGTCGGATGTGTCCTCTTACCCTCGGTGTGGCGCGTCAGCAGTGGCGCCGATATGTACACAGCTCGTCGGGCATGCTCGACCCGTCCGTGTCGCGTGTAGCCTTTCCATGGGGCACAGATGCCCAGCCTTTACCTGCCAGACTATCTCTGAGAGTGTATCATGGCCCCGCGCGGGCCGGCAAACGCGCCGCCGTAAGCGCTAGGCGCCTCACGGGCTGTTTGATACTCCTCCCGCCGGGTGATACAGTGTTGTCTGGCGCGCCACCATCCGTCGGTCCATCAGGGCGATCAAACGCCGCCGCGGCTGATGTCAACTTTCGTTCATCGCCGGCGGTATTGGTGAGCGCGCACTCAAGAGGCATTCCCCGCCACTAGACGTGTTGGCGGTGGCATAGGCAACGGTTGTCCCGCGCCTCCGCGCCTGGCGGAAGCGCCCGTGGCCGGGTGGTCGCGGACTGCTCGGCAAGGAAGGTTTCACTATTCCATTGAGCACACAACAACAGAAGAACGCGCGCGAGCGGGACGGCCAGACGTTACCGCTGCGACTCGTGCCCCTGGGCGGTCTGGGCGAGATCGGCAAGAACATGATGGCCGTTGAGTACGGCGACGACATCATCATCGTGGACGCCGGCCTGATGTTCCCAGACGACGAGATGCTGGGCGTAGATCTCGTCATCCCAGACACCACCTACCTCGCGGATAAACTCGCGCGCATTCGTGGTGTCTTCATCACCCATGGTCACGAGGACCATATCGGCGGGTTGCCCTATATTCTGCCGCAACTCGGCTTCCCCACCGTCTACGCGACCAAGCTCACCCACGGGCTGATTACCGTGAAACTGCGTGAGCGCCGCATGCTGGATCAGGTGAACCTCGTCGTCGTGGACCCCTCCGACTCTATCAAAGCGGGGCGCCTCCGGGTGGAGTTTCTGCGCGTCAACCACAGCATCCCCGACGCGGTGGCCGTGGTCGTGCGGACTCCCGCCGGCATCCTCGTGCATACGGGTGACTACAAGTTCGACCACACACCAGTGGACGAGTTGCGCGCGGACATCGGCGCCTTCGCGCGACTGGGAGCCGAGGGCGTGCTCGTGCTCTGCGGCGACTCTACGCGCGTCGAGTCTCCCGGCTACACACCCTCCGAACGAGTCATCGCCGATACGCTTGAGACGCTGTTCAATCGCGCGCCTGGGCGCATCATCATCGCCACCTTCGCGTCGCTCATCTCGCGCGCGCAGATGGTAATTGACGCCGCGGCCCAGCATGACCGCAAGGTTGCGCTCGTCGGTCGCTCGATGGTCAACAACGTCCAGATGGCGATCGAGCTTGGCTATCTGAACGTTCCTCCCGGTATTCTGGTCGCCGCCGAAGATATCAAACGTGTGCCCGCCAGCAAGCTCGCCATCATCTGCACCGGCAGCCAGGGCGAGCCGACCTCGGCGTTGACCCGCATCGCCAACGCCGACCATCGCCTCATCTCGATCCAGTCCGGCGACACCGTCATCCTGAGCTCGACCCCCATCGTCGGTAACGAGAAGGCCGTCTCCCGCAACATCAACAACCTGATCCGCCAGGGCGCTGAGGTCTTCTATCAGGGCAAAGCGCAGGTCCACGTCTCCGGCCACGGCAGCCGCGAAGAGCTCAAGCTGATGCTGGCGCTGCTCAAGCCGCGCTACGTTGTTCCCGTCCACGGAGAATATCGCATGCTCGCCGAACATGCGAAGCTCGCGGCGACGATGGGCGTGCCAGCCGAAAACGTCGTCATCGCGCAGGACGGCGACGTGATCGAAGTCAGTCCGCGCTCCGGCATCAAGATCGTGGACCATGTTCCCTGTGGCAATGTCTATGTGGACGGGCTGAGCGTCGGTGAGATTGGCCAGGTGGTCCTGCGTGACCGTCAGGCGCTCTCACAGGATGGCATCCTTGTCGTCGTCGTGACGGTTGACGCCGAGACGGGCAATCTGATCGCCGGGCCTGACCTCATCTCACGCGGCTTCGTCTATGAGCGCGAGTCCGAGCCGCTGATGGACGCGGCGCGTGGTCGAGTCGCGCAGGCCCTGCGCACGGCGCGGCAGTCTCGCGGGCACACCGCCGACTGGGGCTTCTTGAAGAACAAGATTCGCGACACACTCGGTGAGTTCTTCTATGACAAGCTCAAGCGCCGCCCAATGATTCTGCCGCTGATCGTCGAGGTATGAGCGGAGCTTGACCCGCGCAGGCGCGCTGTGCGACACTTTGGTGCGGCTGAGCCGTCCCGGAGCACTGGGCGGCCGCCGCGCCCGCGCGCTTACGCGCCCTGTGGTGGAGGATACAATGCCGGACGAACGGTCGAGTCATCGCGTAGTGCCCATGCTCGGCGTCGAGCAGCCGAGCCGCGAATCTGTGGTCGGCCTCGACGGGCTGCATCTCTCACAGCATCCTGTCGTCCAGCACAAGATCACCGCGCTCCGCGACAAGAATACGCAGCCGCCGGAGTTTTACCGCCTCGTGCGCGAACTGGGGACGTTGCTGGCCTATGAGGCGACGGCTGACCTGAAGACGCAGGATGTCGCGATCCAGACGCCATTGGAAGCCATGACCGGGCAACGCCTCGCCGGTGGGGTCGGCATCGTGCCCGTCCTGCGCGCCGGGCTCGGTCTGGCCGAAGGATTCCGGTCGGTCCTGCCGGACGCGCCCGTCTGGCATCTCGGCCTGCGCCGCGATGAGCGCACGTTGGAGCCGATTGAGTACTATAATCAACTGGCGCGCGCCGACAACCTGCAGGTATGCTTTGCGGTAGACCCGATGCTCGCGACAGGCGGCTCCGCGATAGACGCGCTCAATATCCTGAAACGACTTGGCGTGCCGCATCTGCGCTATATCGGCCTCATCGCTGCGCCCTACGGCCTGCGCAAGCTTCGCGACGCGCACCCTGAGGTGCCGATCTATCTCGCGGCGTTGGATGACCGGCTGGATGAGCGGGGCTACATCTGTCCCGGCCTCGGCGATGCAGGTGACCGCCAGTTTGGCACGCTCTAGCCAGCTCGGCGCACCCAACAAGACCCTCGATC
>DATEGV010000434.1:0-2057 GCA_035279925.1 Ktedonobacterales bacterium
CCGTCCTGCTGCTCGACGAAATTGACAAACTGGCCGCCGACTATCGGGGAGATCCCTCCGCCGCGCTGCTGGAGGTGCTGGACCCGGAGCAGAACGCGACCTTCGCCGATCACTACATCGAGGCGCCCTACGACCTCTCGCGGGTGATGTTCGTACTGACGGCCAATGTACTGCATACGATTCCCGCCCCGTTGCGCGATCGTATGGAGGTCATCGAGATCCCTGGCTACACCGAGGAGGAGAAGCTGCACATCGCGCGACGCTATCTCATCCCTCGCCAGATGCGCGATTGCGGCCTCTCGCCGTTGCGCGTCGAGTTCGACGACGACGCGGTGCGCCACATCATCCGCGACTATACCTTTGAGGCTGGCGTGCGTGACCTGGAGCGCGAGCTTGGCGCGATCATGCGGCGCGTCGCGCGGCGCGTGGTGGAGGGCCGGCGGGTAAAGGCGCACATCACCACCGCAAAGCTCGCCACCTACCTCGGCCCGCGAAAGTTCTACGCGACCGAAGCTGAGGAGCGCGATGAGGTCGGCGTGGCGACGGGCCTGGCCTGGACGGCGGCCGGCGGCGATCTGACTACCGTCGAGGTGATGGCGGTTCCCGGCCACGGCAACATCACGCTGACGGGGCAGCTTGGCGATGTGATGAAAGAGTCGGCGCAGGCGGCGCTGACCTTTACCCGCTCCCGCGCGTCCGCGCTGGGTCTGGCGGAGACGTTGATCGAGCGGCGCGACATCCATGTGCATCTGCCGGCCGGCGCGATCCCGAAGGATGGCCCGTCGGCGGGAGTGACGATGGCGGTGGCGATGATCTCAGCGCTGACGGAGCGGGCGATTCGGCGCGACGTGGCGATGACCGGGGAGGTTACGCTGCGCGGGCGCGTGTTGCCAGTCGGTGGGGTGAAGGAGAAGGCGCTTGCGGCCTACCGCGCGGGTGTGACGACGGTGATTCTGCCGCGGCGCAATCTGCGCGATCTGGACGATGTGGCGGCGGACATCCACGAGCGCATGACGTTCGTGCCAGTGGACACGATGGATGACGTGTTGGCGCTGGCGCTGCTGCCCGCGGAACGCGCGCGGACCTCACCCCTCCCCAGCGCGCGGGAAGTGTCCTCATCCCCCCCGCCCCTTCCGCTCGCGAGGGGAAGGGGAACTAGCGTCGGACGTGCTCCGGCGCGTGTCGCGCGGCCACGCAGCCGCCGTGCGGTTGCCGTCGCGGGGGTATAGGCGACCTTGCTGCCCTGATCTCGCGCGCACGCTTCCCCGATCCCTACTCCTCACGCGGGCGGCGAGCATCTATGCGGCCGGTGTTGAGGCCATAGAGGTGCATGCGGCCCAGGTGGCGCGCGTGCTCGACCTTCATGCAGCGATCCATGACGACGGTGAGGCCGCCACGCTCGGCGATCTCCGCGCCCTCCTCGCTGATGACGCCGAATTGCAGCCAGAGGGTCTTCGCGCCGATCTGCACGGCTTCACGCGCGATGGCGGGCACGGCGTCCGGCTGGCGAAATACATCCACCACGTCCACCGGGAAGGGTATCGCTGTGAGGGACGGGTACGACTCCTCGCCCAATATCTCCCGTTCGCGCGGGTTGACCGGCACGATGCGATAGCCGTGGCGCTGGAGGTAGAAGCCCACGAAGTTGCTGGGCCGCAGCTCGTTAGGCGAGAGTCCGACAATGGCGATGGTGCGCGCGGTATGCAGCAGGCTCTGGATCGCGCGCTCGTCTTGATAGTGCGCCAGCGGCTGATGGCTGTGGTTGCCCGCGTCGGGCGCGGCTGTCGCGCCGTTACGTTCGGGGGTGGTCATCGCGCCACCTCCGTAGCACGAATGTCCTCACCACCTGTCCCCCTCTCCTTCCGAGGAGAGGGGGAACCTGGCCCGACGGTCCCGGCGCTGGCTCCCCTTCCCACCGCAGGGGGAAGGGGCGGGGGGGATGAGGACACCTGTGGCTGGGCCGGGCGGGTGAGGTCCGCATGGCCCGCCGCCCGCGCCGCCACCTGTAACGCGCGCTCCAGGTCCCAGAGCAGATCATCCACCGATTCGAGGCCGAC
>DATEGV010000435.1:0-10778 GCA_035279925.1 Ktedonobacterales bacterium
CGGGGCCTCACCGGCGTCTACCGGACCGCCGGGCAGCGCGATGGGGACGAGTGTGTAGCCGGGGGTAGTCCGCCAGCGTTCTGACCCGGCGGCGAGTAGGGCGATCTTGCCGGCGCGCGCGATGATGGCGGCGACGAGCGCGTCGGGAGCGCGTGTGTCCTCACCCCGCATCTCTACGTCTCCTCAAGTGACGGTCGCCGGTCTCCGCCGGTGGACGCGGCGTTGTGGTCCCACCGCGAAGACAAAGTTGTTCCGCGCGGTATTATAGGAGGTGCGGCGAACTTGCCGTCGCGCCGCGTCCCTGTCGCGAGAGCGATGTCTTCCATCAGCCCGTCCGGAGAATGTGAACCGATGCGCTACGTTGCCGTCGTCAATACGACCACGGGGCAGGTGCTGGCCCAGCGCGCCGCCGTCGCCGAGTCGTTCCTCGCGCGCTTCCTCGGCCTCCAGTTTCGCCGGTCGCTGCCGCGTGGGACGGGTCTGGTGCTGGTCCCGACGAGCAGTATCCACATGCTCTTCATGTTCATGCGCATAGACGCCGTCTTCGTGGACCACAACGGCCAGGTCGTGCGTGTGGGCAGACGCCTGCGGCCGTGGACGCTGGGACCGATTGTTCCCAAGGCGCTGTATTGTATCGAACTGCCGGTGGATGCGGCGGCAAGCACGGAACCGGAACATACGATAGAATTACGCGCGCTGGCGGCGTTCTGACAGGCGCCTATGCGGCGCTCCACGCGGGCATCCGCGCGCCGCGCCGGCTTGCCCCACTACAGGCGGAACAGGAGGGCTGCTCGACATGGACTCGTCACAGCAAGGGCCGATCGTCTATCGTACCGGCGTGGGCAGGGTACGCGTCTGTGCTCGCTGCGGGCGCGCCGAGCAGGACTGTGTGTGCCGCGCCGCTACCTCCGGCTCCTCAGCGCGACAGTATCCCGACGACGGCTTCGTGCGCCTCCTGCGCGACCGCAAGGGGCGCGGAGGGAAAACGGTGACGTTGGTGGCCAATCTGCCGGACGATAACACGCTGATCCAGGAACTGGCCCAGACTCTCAAGAAGCTCTGCGGCTCCGGGGGCACAGTCCGCGACGGCGCGGTCGAGGTGCAGGGCGACCATCGGGACCGGATCGAGGCCAAGTTGAAAGACCTTGGCTATCGCGTCAAGCGCGTCGGTGGATGAACCCGGCGCGCGAACCTGTCGCCCTGGCGCGCTGCTTGACACGTTCGGGCGCCAGCGCATACTATCTCCTGAGATGTCCGCTCGCGCGTAGAATCACAGTATGGCAGGAAAGGTACACCGGATGGCTCGCAGAGACACCGCACAGGATATTGATCGCCCGCATTTTTACTCACAGTACTGGCTTGATATCGCGATGGGCAAATCCGACGCCACGGCGGATCATGGCGCGGAGCTGGCCCTGGAGACCGACGAGCTCGACGACGACGACCTGATGGCGTTGCCTGAGATGCCCGCGCCCAAGCCCGCGAAGAAGCCGGCGCGCGTGGATCGCAAAGCGGAGACGGCGCGCCCGACATTCACGTCTCTCGCCGACCTAGCGAACATTGAGCTGCTGATGAAAAACTCAGCGGAGATGGAAGGCGATGAGGTCACGGATCTGGAACGTGGCACGATAGACGACCTGGTTCCATTCGAGCCGGCGAGCGCAACGGGCGACGCCAGCGCCACCGCGTTGGACTTCGAGGACGCGCAGGCGACAACCGATGATCTTCCCCTGGACGACGAGCTTGAGTTCGACGACGATGAGGACGAAGAAGGCGACGACTGGGGCGGTCGCAAGCCCGGCAAAGGCAAGCCCAAGCCGCCGCGCCGCGAACGTCGCCCAAACTTCTAGGGTCAGTTCTGGGCCAGCCGTATGCTGAAGATCGAGTGGGATGTCTTTGCGACTCCCGCTCGTTTGCTTTTAGTCGTCGTGTTCCCGCGCGCGCGCAATGTTATGGAGCGGTTAAGTCCCACGTCGCCTTTGAGGCGACCAATCGGGAGTCGTGGAGCAGCCAGGGTAACACTGCGCATGGTGACTGAATGTAGACTGCGGCGCAGACATTCGTCCTACTCCTGCGCTTTTTAATGCGCTTGCCCTTGCGCAAGTAGCAATCGCAGTGATACGATTGACATCGCGTTCGATGAGCGAGCGGATGAAATGGATTCGTGTGCAAGACCCTGCCGAGATCAAGGCGTTGTGCGAGTGAATCACACAACTTGACCCGGTGGGGTATGCGCGTTCTGTCTTCTCTTGCGCCGCATGCGCCGGCGAGGATGTGACGCCCGCGCACAGCGGCGCGCTAGCTGTCAGTGTGCCGTTACCAAGTCCTCCGCCCCCAGTCCGATCGCTCGATCAAAAGATTCAGTGAGTTGAGATGGTGGTCTCCACGTGCAACCGAGCGCGATGTTTGTCGCTTGTGTCCAATTGGGAGTGCCACTGTAGGGGGAAGGTGCGCATACATTATGGACCAGGAGAACGCCGTCCACGAAACTTCGACGACACGGCTTGGGCAGCGGCTACGCCGCGCCCGGCTCGCACGGAACCTCACTCAGGGCGAAGTCGCCCGCAATCAATTCAGCGTCAGCTATGTTTCCGCGGTTGAGCGCGGCCAGATTCGACCGAGCCTAGGAGCGCTTGAGAAACTCGCCGACCGCTTGCAGGTTCCCGTGACCGATCTCCTGGGCGCCGGCAGCCTCGAAGCCAAGCTCGGTGTGTCGTACGGTGAGTCACGAGAAGTCAACGCGGAACGTTTTCGTGACGAGATTGACCAACGATTGCGTGAAGCACGGATTCTCTTGCACCAGGGGAACGGCGCGGCCGCGCTTGAGTTGCTTCGCCGCGCGAGCAACCAGCAACTCTCCACGCGCGAGTCACTGATGATTCAGATGACCACCGCCGCATGTCATGTCGCGATGGGAAATGGCGACGACGCGCGGCGTATCGCGGGCGACGCGCTCTCACAGGCCGAGCGCATGGGTGATCGCGACACGACGGAACGTTTGCGCAACACGTTGGGCGACGCCTTTGCGGCGCTGCGGAACTATCAGATGGCGCTCGATCAGTATCGAACCTGCCTCAATGCCATCGGACAGGGATACATCCAGGACCCCGCTTTCCGGTTGACCGTTCTTTGCAACATAGGGACGCAGTACGCGCATCTGGACGATCACGAGAATGCGGTGGAATATCTGCGCCAGGCGACTCAATCAGCGCGGGATGTCATTAACCCGGAGCAATTGGGCGCCGCCTACTGGTCGTTGAGTTCGAGTCTGAGCGGGCGCGGTGACAACGCGGTGGCGCGGTTCTATGCCGTGCGCAGCCTCGGCGCCTATGAAGAAGCGCGCAATCGCCGGCTCGTCGGCCAGGTATACACGCGCCTCGGCCGCGAGTTCGCGCAGGCCGGCCGGGTAGACGACGCGCTCGCGGAGCTACAGGCTGCCTACCAAATTGCCGCCGGTCAGCAGGACGCGCGCGGTGTCGCGGAGTCGCAGCGCAGCCTCGCGGCGGTCTACCTCGACGAGGGCCGGCTCGATGACGCGGCGCGGGCCGCGGCGGACGCGCTCCAGCAGTCCACCAACGCCAACAATCCTTCCGACCGCGCGGAGTCGCTCATCACACTGGCGCGGGTGCAAGAGCGACAGGGCGACTTTACGAAAGCGGAGCGCAGTTTCGATGAAGCCATCGAGGCGCTTGGCTCAGCTAGCGCCACCGAGCGCCTGCGCGAGGCCTATGCGGCATACTCGGAGTATCTCGAGCGTCGCGGCGACAGTAAACGCGCCTTCGCGATGTTGAAGCAAGCGTACCAGCCGGCGGGGCGATAACGCGCCGGTTTACAGAGTACATGCGCGACAGGGCCGACGGTAGTTAGCTGACTCGCTACCGTCGGCTTTGCTCTGTCCGCGATAGCCATGGCATGTACAATGGTACGAGAACGCCGCGCGCCGCGTGAGTATTGCCGGCGCCGCGACGCATCTTTCTATGTGCGAAATCTCACCACCGGGGTGTTGCGCCACGCCTCACGACCTTGAACTTTCACGGCGAACAAGGAGCAGCGGATGCGGCTGGATGTACAGCGACAGGGTGAGACCGGCGGGGGCCGGTCGCCGAACGCCGGGAAGGACAGTCGCGCCCCGGTGATCTGGCAGCGCAAGCGATCCAGTCTGGTGTCATCCGGGCGTCTAGCCGAGATGCGTCTGGCGCACGGGTGGGCGCTCCTCCTGGCGGTGGCGGTTGGCATCCTCGTCGCCGTCGTCCTGATCTGCACGGTGCCGCTGTACAACACCCTCGTTTCGGATATCCAGCTTCAGCATGCGCTGGCCGGCGCCGGACCAGTCGGTCGCAACATCAGCGCGACCGTGGAGAGCGACCACATCACCGCCGCCCTGCGGACCTCCGCCGATAACGAAGTGCGCGCGCTCGCGCGGGGCAGCTTCGGCCCCTACACCAACCCGCAGCCCTCGTACTCGACAGTGTCAACCGATATGGTGTTGATTCAGACGCCGACGTACACCTATGGGCCGACGAATGGCGGCGTCTCGCAGGCGCCACACGTCACCTTTGGCGCGTGGGATTACACTGAAGCGGCCCCGCACATTCAACTGCTCTCGGGCGCTCTGCCACAGAGCTCCGCGGCGCCCGCGCAGGCGATCATCACCAGCCAGACGGCGCACGCCCTGAACCTCAAGGTCGGCGATCAGCTCACCGCTGGAGAGTCCGGCGACGCGACCAAACAAGTGGTCGTCCAGGTCGTTGGCGTCTGGCAGCCGAAGGACACCGGCGATCCGTACTGGAACGGCGCGTCGTTCGACGCCGGTGGCTCGGTCAATTCGCCCCCAGTGTATCCCGTCCTGGTTACGCAAGACGACTTCTTTAGCCGCGTCTCCGCGGTTCCCTCCGCTGGCATGCGCCAATCCTGGCTCTACTTCACGCGCTCCGACGGCATCACCACGTCGAACATGGGGAACGTTGGCGACGCCATCGGTCGCTTCCGCTCGCAACTCAACGCCAACGTGGGTACCGAGCCGGGCATCTACCAGGTCGGCGTCGGCACCGCGCTGGATACCATCATCATTCAGTTGCAGTCACAACTCAACCTGCTTGGCCTGCCGCTCTATGTTATCGTCGCCCAGGTGGTGGGGCTGGCCCTCTTGTTCGTCGCCGCGATGGCCAGCCTTCTCATCGAGGGGCAGAGCCAGGAGATCGCCACGCTGAAGAGTCGTGGCGCAAGCGGGACACAACTGATGGGGGCCTTCGTCTTTCAGGCGGCCGTCGTCGCGCTGCTCGCCGCCATCGCGGGGCCGTTTCTCGCGGCTCTGTTGGGCGTCGCGCTGATTCGTTGGTTTGAGCCCAGCGCCGCCTCCGGGGTGAGCGCGTCGTACATCGGCCGCATCGCGCAGCCGGGCGCCGTGATTGTCCCAGCGGTGATCGGCGCCGCGCTCGGCGTCGGGGCCGTCGCCTTCTCAGCCTTCCAGTCGTCGCGCATGGATGTGCTGGCGTTTCGCCGGGAACAGGCCCGCGCGACGCGACAGCCCATCTGGCGGCGCTACTACCTCGATATTGTGCTTGCCGTCCTCTGTGTCGTCGGCTACGTCGAGTTGGGCCAATTCGGCAATGTGAACACGCGGCAACAACTCTCCAGCGGCGGCCAGAGCCCCCTCTTGCTGGTGACTCCGGCGCTGCTCCTGCTGGCGGGCGCGCTGCTCGTGTTGCGGATCTTCCCGCTGGGCGCGGGCCTGGGCGCGCGTGTGGCGGCGCGGCGCCGGGGTATCACCTCGTTGCTGGCGTTGTCGTCCGTGGAGCGCAATCCCGCCAAGTATAGTCGCATGACGTTACTGCTCGTGCTCTCGGTCGGTCTCGGCCTCTTCGCGCTCACATTCGATACCTCACTCCAGCGCAACGTGCATGATCGCGTCACCTATGAGATCGGCGCGGACATGCGCACGGAGCAGCTGGTCGGCGAGGGGAACGGCATGGGCGGTCAGGTGCTGGCGAAGATGGAGAGCCTGCCGGGCGTGACCGCGGCCACCCCGGCCTACCGCACGCAGGCGACCGTGCGCGGCGATAGCGCATTCCAGCAGGTGGATCTGCTCGGCATTGATCCCGCCACCTTCGGTCAAGTCGCCGGTCCCGTCTCCTGGCGGCCAGACTACGCCAAGCAGTCGCTCAGCGCGCTGCTTGCGACGATGCGCGCGAAGGCGCAAGGCGCGGACGCCGGCAATTCGGACCAGCCGCTCTGGGCGCTGGTGAGTCCGCAGTTCGCCACCGCGCAGCACCTGAATGTCGGCGACCGGTTCACCATAGACTTGAGTGACACGCCGTTCAATTCGACCGCGCTCGTCGTCGGCGGGATCGTCTCGGGCTTCCCGACGCTCTATCCGACACATCAAGTCGGCAGTTTTGTCGTCACCAACGAGAACGATCTCTTTACCGCCATCAAGCTTGGCTCGACGACCGGTGACTTGAGTCTGGATGGCCCGAACGAATTCTGGCTGCGGACCACCAGCAACGCCGCCCAACATCAGGCGCTGCTCAGCGCGCTCGCCGATCCGCGCTACGATGTCCAGAAGTCGAGCAGCCTGCCGGAGGCGCTGGCGGCCGCCAACGCGAACCCGGTGAGCTCCGGCATGCGCGGCCTGCTGCTGGTCGGCGCGGTGACGGCCGGCGTGCTGGCGATCCTGGGCAGTATCGTCCAGTCGCTGCTGGCGGCGCGGCAGCGCGTGACGCAGTTCGCCGTCCTGCGGACCGTGGGGATGGAGGGGCGACAACTGACGGGTCTGTTGCTCAGCGAACAGTTGATCGTGTACCTCTTCGGGCTGGTGTGCGGCACGATTCTCGGCCTCCTGCTCGTCACCGCGACGCTCCCGTTCCTGCAATTCAGCGACACGACGGTGGATCCCAGTAAGCTGGGCGTTCCGTCCTATGCGCTCACCTTCAATGGCGCGGGCACCGGCTTATTTTACCTGGCGCTGCTCCTGGCCTTCGCCTTCGCGCTGGTCATCGCGGCGCGCTTCGCGAGCACGATCGGACTGGGCAAAGCGTTGCGGTTGGGCGAAGACTAACAGTACTGGAAGGGGCATGCTCACGTGGCGGACGTGCTTGTAGAGAGCCATAACCTCGTCAAAATCTATAAAGCGGCGGATCTCGAAGTCGTCGCGCTGCAAGGGCTGGATCTACGTGTCCCGCGCGGTGAGATGCTTGCGCTCGTCGGACCCTCCGGCGCGGGCAAGAGTACGCTGCTCAATATCCTGGGCGGCCTGGACGCGCCGAGCGCGGGCCGCTGCGAGGTGGCCGGCGTGGACCTGACGCGCCTGAGAGCCGCCGAACGCCTGCTCTACCGCCGCCGCATCGTCGGTCACGTGTGGCAGCAGACGAGCCGCAATCTACTGAGCGACCTCACCCTCCTCGAAAATGTAATGGTGCCGATGGTGCTGGCGGGATATCCCGCGCGCAAACGGCGACGGCGCGCTCAGGACCTGCTGGATGTTGTCGGGCTGGCGCCACGGATGCGCCACAAACCGGAGCGCCTCTCCGGCGGCGAGCAACAGCGCGGCGCGCTGGCCGTGGCGCTGGCGAACAATCCTCCCCTCCTGCTGGCCGACGAGCCGACCGGCGAACTGGACACGACGACGGCGCACGAGGTGCTCATGTTGCTGCGCCGGCTCAACCATGAGCTGGGGCTGACCACCATCGTCGTCACCCACGACCAGATGGTCGCGGCGTCCATGGACCGCTCGGTCGCGATCCGTGACGGGCGCACAAGCACCGAGGTGGTACACGCTGAGGAAGCGGAGGAAACGGTCATCATTGACGGCGTGGGCCGTTTGCAGATTCCTAAGGCGCTGTTGGAGTCGGTGCCGTTCGCCGGGCGCGCGCGCGTCCATCTGGCCGACGGGCATCTGGAACTCTGGCCGGCCGGGTCGGCGTCCCAGAACGGGAGCAACGGTGGGCAGCCGGGGCGCTGATCGGCTTGCGCGCTCCGGTATGACAGCGCGTGTGTGATGCGCCGTGGATGAGCGATTGTGGTATATACTGAGAGCAGTGGGAATATCCATGGGGGGTCGGCGCTCATCTCGAATGCGCGAGCGACGACGACCGGCGTTCCCACCGTTTCCCGTTACGGCGCCCTGACGAAAGGCGGTTGTTCCGATGGAAGTTCTGCACGAAGCGTGGCCGGTGCTTGCGGGCATGTTTCTCCCGCCGCTGGTTGCCCTCGCCACGCGCTCGCGACCGAGGTGGTTCTCCTATGTGCTGCCGGCGTTGGCGCTGGGAATCTGCGCGAGCCTGCTGGCAGGGGAGGTCTCCATCAGCATCGGCTCCGCCGCGCTGCATGTCGCCTTTGACAGCTTCCTTGCCCTCACCGGCTCGTATCTGTCGTATCGCCTCTTCTGGCGGCAGATCTTGAAGACACGCCTGCGCACCGAGCGTGACGAATCCTCCACGCGCCCGCGCCGGTAGCACAGCCTCGGCGACCACAATACATGGAAAGCGGCTTCGTTATTGACGCGCGGAGCCGCTTCGTCGTGTCATAGGCGGATGCGAGTCGGCGGCCTTAAGTAGGTTGACCTAACCCCCGACCCCCGCTGCGCTCTAGCGCCGGCTCCGCGCGGCTATGCCGCGCTTCTCGGACCGCTCGCGGTCCTCGCGCCGTCGCGCCCCGCCAACACGGGAAGGGGGAGCCAGAGCCGTTGGGGCATGCGGGCGCCGTAGTGTTCCATCTCCACCTACTTTATCGTCGAAAGAGGGCAGGCGCGGACACTATGACACGTCCCACAACATCTCCGCATGGCCAGCCCGCACCCGAGCGCGCGCCAGACGCCGAGACACCCAGCGTCGGCGCCCAATCCAGGGCGAAACGGGGGGCGCTAGCCGGGTTCTCCTCTCTGCGCCACCGCAATTTTCGCCTGTTCTGGTTCGGCCAGATGGTCTCGCTCGTCGGCACGTACATGCAGGTCATCGGGCAGGCCTGGCTCGTGCTCGAGCTCACCAACAGTCCCGTGCAGCTTGGCCTCGTGGGCGCGTTGCAGGCGCTGCCGATCTTGCTGCTCGCGCTCCTCGGCGGTGTCTTCGCGGACCGCTGGCCCAAACGGCGCGTGCTCCTCATCACCCAGGCGGCGTCCATGGTTCAGGCGCTGCTGCTCTGGGCGCTGATCGCGACGCACGCCATTCAGCTCTGGCACATCTATGCGCTGGCGGTGCTGCTGGGGTTGACCAACAGCCTGGGCCGACCGGCGAGCCGCGCCTTCATTGTCGAGATGGTGGGCCGCGCGGACGTGCCCAACGCCGTCGCGCTGAACTCTTCGCTGGCGACCCTGGCGCGTATCGTCGGTCCGGGCGTCGGCGGTGTCATCATCGCGGCCAGCGGCGTCACCGCGCTCTTTCTCTTCAACGCGCTCAGCTTTCTGCCGGTGCTAGCAGCCCTCGCGCTCATCCATAGTGGCGACTTGCGCGCCCAGGCTCCGCAGACGGCACGTGGCGGCGGACCGCGCGCCACCATGCGGAGTCTACGCGAGGGGGTGGGGTATGTCTGGAAATCGCCCGCCGTCCTGCACGTGATCGTCGTCGCTGGCCTCGTGATGCTCTTCGGCTCGAACTTCAACGTGGTTCTGCCGCTCTTCGCCACTGATGCGCTGCATCGGGGCGCGTCCGCCTTCGGGTTCCTCTCCGCGGCGATTGGGAGCGGCGCGTTGCTCGCCGCCCTGTGGCTGGCCTGGGCTAACCGGGCGCCAACGATTCGCGGTCTCCTGTTCGTCATGCTGCTCTTCGGCGCGCTGGAGGCGGTCTTCGCGGTCACACATGACTACCTGCTCTCGTTGGCGCTCATCGGGGCGGTTGGCTTCGCGGAGAACACGTTCGCCACGCAGTCGCTGACGCTGCTGTACGCGCTCGTCCCTGACCATCTGCGTGGCCGCGTGATGGGTGTGCAGGTGATCTTCTTCGACGGCAGCGTGCCTATGGGCTACCTGCTGCTGGGCTGGCTCTCGAGTGTCTACGGCGCGTCCACCGCGATCCTGATCGGCGCGGCGCTGGCCCTGGTGGTCACTGGCGCGGGCTGGCTCTGGCGCAAGCCGGCGGAGCGCGGGCTGCTCGCGCACGCGGCGTAAGTGTGTGGTTGAGATGGCGGTACATGCGCCAACGATAGACATTGTCGCATTGTGGAGTGCAGAAAACACTCTACAGGGCCACCATAGCGCGCTTACTGGCTGCACGGCAACAACTTAAGCAAACCGCTTTCGCCCGCCAACTCATGTTGTGGCAGAATGCGGCCCCCTCACCACCGCGCAGGGGAACTACGCCTACAACACCGCCAACGCCAGCGGCCATCTGCACGCCGTCAGCTCTGTCTCCGGCAGCGAGACGTACAGCGCGGGGTATGACGCGGCGGGGGATATGACCTGCCGGGCGGTCGGCTCCCTCTCGTGTACCACCAACGGCACCCCCACCGGTCAACTGCTGGGCTACGATCCGCTGCGCCGGCTCATCGCGTGGCAGAACGCCACGACCTCCGCGACGTACGCCTACGACGGCGCGGGCAGCCGCGTCTGGCAGCAGACGACGAGCGGCAGCGGCAGCTTCCAGACGATCACGACGACGGCGTACCTGCTGGGGCACGACGAACAGACGACGACCCAGGTGAGCGGACGCCGCGTGCGATCAGCCCGCGAGCCAAGCGCGCAGCGCGTCTTCGTGCGTGCGGTAGTGCGCGTACGAGTTGTTCGCCAGGCGCATCCATGGCGGGATATCGTCCGGAAGCCCCAGGCGCGACGCGTCGTTCAGAAGATC
>DATEGV010000436.1:0-3497 GCA_035279925.1 Ktedonobacterales bacterium
CGACGACCGCAATGAGGAGGAGTTCATCCTGGATGGGCGCGATGTGGCGATCGGCCGCGCGCCCTCCTGCGATATCGTGCTGCACGGCGATCAACTCGCCTCGCGCCGCCATGCGCTGCTGCGCAACAAGGGCCGGCACTATACGGCGGTGGATCTGGGCAGCAGCAACGGCACGTATCTGAACGACCTCGAAATCCGCGAGGAAGTGGTCCTGCACGACGGCGACTGCCTCAAAGTCGGCAGCCACGAGTTGGTCTACTCCACGACGCCCGCCAGCCCCAACGCCTCGCTCGCCGGCGTGCGTATGAGTGGGCCGCTGCCGCCCGCGCCGCTGCCCGAGACGAATCCCAGCATGGAATCCATCCAGATCGCGCCGTACCCACCGACCAGCGCGCCCGCGCCGGAGCAGCCGTTCATACTGGTGAGCTCCGCGCCGCTTGCGCCAGCGCCGACGGAAGACGCCGCGCCACCAGCCGACGCGCCGGCCCAGCCGCTGCCTGAACCGTCCCTCCCAACCGCTGAGTCGTATAACGGGGCCACTGCCGACGCGCGCATGAGTGTCGTGGATGAGGTGGAGTTGAGCGCCGACGAGCGGCCGTCCTCCAATCTCGACCAACTGCGTACGCAGCTCAACGAAGTTGGCGCGGTCCTTTCGCAGGTGGCCGACGCGAGCGCCGCGCTGGCGCGCAAGGCGGATGATGAGGCGCGCGCCGCCGACCAACTGCGGGCGTCGCTGGCCGGCATGCGCGATTCGGTGGTCGCGATCTTGATGGAGCCGCCGCGCGCCGCCAACGAGCCGGACCCCGCGCTCGAAGAGTTGATCGGCATCGCGCGGCAGACGGCGGAGAATCCCCGCCATCTGGACTATGTGACGACGCTCGCGGCGCACGCCAGCCAGGTCGCCGATGCGCTGGAGGCGACGCGCTACGCCGCCGACGCGGCGCGCATGCGGGTGGCGCTTGAAACGCTGCGGGCCGAGCTTGACGACGTGTTGAAATAGCGGGGAGATGAGCGCGGCATGGATGGCGAGCAAACCTACGACGTGGTGGTCGTCGGCGCGGGCCTGGGCGGCCTGCTGGCGGCGGCGCAGTTCCTCCGGCGTGGGCGGCGGGTGCTCGTCGTCGAGCGGCTGGCGCATCCCGGCGGCCGCTTCACCGCGAAGACCTTCCAGGGCGCGCAGGTCAGCACGGGCGCCGTCCACATGCTGCCCTTCGGGGCCAACGGCGAGCTTGCGGGCATGCTGCGGGCGCTGGGCATGCCGTATCCAGTGCATGACGCCGACGTGTTCGGCTCGTTCCATGTCCGCGGCAAGCAGTATGTTTGCCGCTCGATCCTGCAGCTCGCCGGTGTCCTGGGTGCGCGTCAGTTCGCGGAGCTTGGTCGCCTCGGCGCCGCGATGCTGCTGCGCTCGCCGCGTCCAGAGGAACGCTCGCTCACCTTTCGCGAGTGGCTGGACCGCCGCGCCGATGGGAAACGCTCGCCAGAGCTCTACGCCTACTTCGAGCGCATGTGCCACTTCGCGCTGAGCGTGGACCTGGCGACCGTCTCCTACCCGGAGATCGTGGAGATCACGAAGAACATGCTGCGCTACGGGCCGCCGGGGATCGTGGACGGCGGCTGCGCGGCGATGACGGGCGAGTTGGAGCGGCGTGTCAGCGCGGGCGGCGGCGAGGTGCGGCTGCAACAGGACGTGCTGGGCATCGAGCATGATGGCGCGGCGGCGACGGGTGTGCGTGTCCGCGACCGGCAGAGCGGCGATGAGACGGTGATCCACGCCCCGCTCATCATCAGCAACATCGGTCCGGAGGCGACGCGCCGCCTCACTGGAGCGGACGACACCCCGGAACGCCCGACCACTTTCCCATCGCGCCCGGAGGCGAGCGGTCTGAAGGTACATCTGCTGAGCGACCACTCTATCATCCCGCACAAGGGCATCATGTACTGCCTGGACACGAAGCGCATCGCGGGGATTGTGCAGCCCTCCAACAGCGACCGGCGGCTTGCTCCTCCGGGTAAGCACCTGCTCATCACGCATCAGATCCTGCGGAGCGAGGACATGAACGCGGAGCGCGAGGCGGCTCGCGCCGATCTGCGCTTCCTGTTCGGCGACGAGTTCGGCGCGAGCGTGACCATCCTGACGATGAGCCAGTATCGCGGCGAGTGGCCGGTGAACCGGGCGACGCAGGGCGACGACGTGAGCACGCGCACGGGGCTGGCCGGGCTGTATCTCGTCGGCGACGCGGTGAAGCCCTCCGGCTACCTGATGGTCGAGGGGGTGGCGCAGAGCGTCAATGCGCTGCTGGATGCGTTGGATGGCGACACGGCGCCGACCCACACGCCCGCGAAGCCGTCACGCGCCCGCGCGCTGCATTGGCTGGTGTCGCCGCCACCACCATCGCATGTGGGGAATGGTAAGGTGTCATGAGAATGTGTCAGACGCGTGGATAGCGACCAGCGGCAATAAGGAATGCCCGCTCTTCCCTGCGCTTGCGAGTGTTGAACTGAAGTATACGCGAAGTCACCCGACCAGTCACAGTAGCGGACTCGATCTCAGTGTTGTTCAGCTTAAAGTGACGGCCCCACTGCTGATGTCGTGGATCAAAGAATCGCACTAGGCGTCCTGAAACCGCGTCTATTGAGGCGATATCACTTCCTTTATGCCAATTGCACCATGAGCATGACCATGCCAAGTTTTCTAATGTCGCCACGCCACCATGTTTTTCGGCGATGATGTGATCAGCATGGTAGGGAAGAATTGAATCTTGGTCATATACGAGACAATACTCGCATTGACCATGCGCTCGCTCGCGCACTTGCTTACGAAGGGGTGCTGATATTCGCTGTTTGCCGTCTGACATTAAGTTAGGAAGCTCGTTGATTGAGCCGCAGGTGAGCTTCCGCCTTCATCAGGCGCATGAAGTGATCCATATTGAGGTAGGTCTCCGCTTCTTCTTGCTCGTCGTCGGCCAGCGGCCGCGTGCGTTTGGCTTCCAATAGGACGCAGAATCGTTCCGCCGCCGGCTCGGAAAGCTTAAAGTCAACGATCTCTTGTGGCGTAGGTTGACCAGCCAAGAATTGAATGACCTCACGTTCCGCCTGACTCATAATATCTGTAGGCATCGGTCCTTCTCCCGTCAACGACGCGCGACAGCCGCGTGACGCCTCAAGTATGGCATATCGCGTAAGCCTGAGACAAGCGGTAATCGGACGCTCCCCTAGCCCTCTGCCGCCGCCTCCACACAATCCAGCGGGACCCAGCCGCGCCGGCCGTCGTCCGTGGCGCAGAGCAGCCAGCCGGACAGCTCCTCCTCGACCGTGAGCGCCTCTCCAGCCGTGACAGACAACTCGACGGCGGAGTAGTCGCGCGAGCCAAGGCCAGTCGCGCCACGCCGCTCGATGGCGCCCGCTGGAACCCAGCCGGATTTACCCCGCGCGTCCGTACACCAGATCCAGAGCCATTCCGGATTCTCCCGCCAGCGGTCCACGCGGTCGGACAC
>DATEGV010000437.1:0-10162 GCA_035279925.1 Ktedonobacterales bacterium
CTGGCCAAAGACCCCCCGTAGATGACGGGGTCGCTAGGTCGGAGGTGTACGCGCGGTAACGCGCTTAGCCTACCGCCCCTAATGGTCGAGTGGCTTGGCTACCCATGACATCTTCACGACGCATTTCCGTCGGCTCGTAGTGGCCCTCAGTTAAGGGCTCTTACCCGCCCGGCAAAATCGAGGGAAATAGCAGATTGATCCATCTCACTCTGTGGTTGTCGTCAGGCAACGCAGGGAGTTTTCAGCGGTGCGGCCGCGCGTCTCGCGTACGCCGCTCCGCACTCAGGCCCGGTGTCGCGCAATGGAGCGCCGCCGGGCCTATCTGCTTGCCCCATACGGTAGAGCTTCTTTCCTGGAGAAGAGGAGCCGGCGCCGATACCGTCTGCGCCTCGTTGCTGTCAAAGTGCATTGTGTAACCAATCCTAACCGTTTTTCGTATAGTATTCAGAGCGCGTCTGGCCTGACGGCAGGCGCCGGCGCCATTCCGGCATCGGCCCGCATCGTCCGGTCTTGTCGCCTTCCGTTCGAAGGGTCGCCCGCGAACGGCGCAATGGTGGCGCCGATTTCGCAAGGCATACCTGGAATGAGCTCCGCGAAGCCGCATGTGGCTCTCCGGCGATTTCGCCGGAACCAGCGGGGGCAGCAAAACCGGGCGGAACGAGCAGACGCTCTAGTGAACGATGGTGGATACCAACTATGGCACCTATGAACGCCACCGACAACAATACGAACGATCTGGATCGCCTGATCGAAGAAGGGCGACGCCGGGGCTACATACGCCGCGCCGAACTGGAGGCGGTCTTCCAGCGCACGCCAAAACCTGGCGATGCGCCGGTGACCCCTACCCAACCAGACGATACTAGACAGAATTCGGCCCCGGAGATTGAAGAACTCAGTGACCTCGACGCTGCTGTCGAACAGCTCCTGGCCGCGGACGTCGACATTGTCGACGACGACGAAGAGGAGGCCCGCGTGGCGGAAGACGAGGCAATTGAAAGTGGCATTCACGCCATGGAAACCGATAGCTCGCCCATAGTAGATCTCCCTGACGAGGCTGAGGCCGGCGCCGCGCGTCTGCGCCGGGTTCAGGAGGTGGCGCGCGCCGCCGAGCGGGGCGAGGCCGCGGAAGTTGACGCGATCACGGCGTATCTGCGCGAGATTGGCCGTGTGCCGATGCTCAGCCACGCCCAGGAGATAGATCTCGCCAAGCGCATCGAGGCCGGCGACAAAGAGGCTGTCCAGCAGTTCGTGCTGGCCAACCTGCGGCTCGTCGTCAGCATCGCCAAGCGCTACGTCGGGCGCGGCCTCTCCCTGCTGGACCTGATCCAGGAGGGCAACATCGGGCTGATGCGCGCCGTCCAGCGCTACGATTGGCGCCGCGGCCACCGCTTCAGCACGCACGCGACGTGGTGGATTCGCCAGGCGATCAGCCGCGCCGTCGCCGACAAGGGCCGCGCCATCCGGCTGCCGGTCTACGTCAACACGGCGCTCAATCGCGTACGGCGCGAGCGCCAGCGGCTTGTGCAGGAGATGGGGCGCGACCCCACCGAGCAGGAGCTTGCGGACGCGCTGGGGATGGATGTCGAGCGGCTGCATGAGCTTGAGGCTGCTCCTGGCACGCCAATCTCCCTGGAGCTGCCGGTGGGCGAGGATGAGGAGCAGGAGCTAGGCGACGTGCTGGCCGACGAGGCGAGCACTTCCCCTGAGGACGCCGCGACCATGCGCACGATGAAGCAAGAGGTCCGCGACGTGCTCGAGGACGTGCTGACGCCGCGTGAGCGGCTCGTGCTGCAACTGCGCTTCGGGTTGGGCAACGGCCATACCTTCCCGCTGGAGCAGGTGGGCCGCAAACTGGGCATCACCCGCGAGCGCGTGCGCCAGATCGAGGCGGGCGCGCTGGCGAAGCTCCGCCATCCGAAGGTGCTGGAGCGCCTGCGCAGCTAGTGTTCACCTTTGATGTGAACGACGATGGACTTGACCGGACTCATTCGGTCAGGTCCATTTTCATTTGCGCCACTCGTGGGCTTAGTTCATCTTGCAGACAGTCGCGAACCCACTGCCCCAGGTCATTTCCCAAATCCAGGATCTCTTGTTGCACAGATGGCCGGTCTCGGTAGATGCCCCAGCGGCCTCGAATTACCTCCGGCGCAAATACCAACACATAGGCAACTGCCTTTGGAATCCGCGCGTGCCCGCGATATTGCATGCGCACACTCTGAATCGCGCCTAAGATGCGCTCCACGGATTGCTGTTCAACGCCATATCCACCATGAAGCCGCATCAAGAAACCGTCTTCGGAGCGAAACTCGTCAACCAGCGTGCGCTCAGGGCCATCATATCCAATCCTCCATTCGGCTGTAGCCCACTCACCGGGAGTCAGGCACAGTTCGATCAGTCCAAAGAGATCACTATGAAGTCGGTTAAGTGGAAGATCAGGGAATATTTCGATAAGTGCGTCGAGTAAGTTCCAATGAGCGAGGGCAAATACCGCCCGTTTGGGAACAGATACCGAACCAGCCCATTGCTGGGTGAGGGCGGCGAGCGCCAATCGAACTTGGGCAACGCCATCTTCACCCAACGTACCCTGAGCGCGAAGGTTGGCAAGGAAGCCGGTGTCTGAGACAAATTGCCGGTCGAGGATGGAGATCGCTTCATCTTCGGTCATGGCGCGCTCTCCAGATACAGAACCATCGTCGCATGAAGCGGCGCTTCTGGCTCCCCCTCTCCTCGCGGGAGAGGGGGCCGGGGGGTGAGGTCTGTCTACTTCCCGTTCCCGTTCGTCGGCACGCCGCCATCCCACAGGCTCAGCGTGCCCGGATCCACACGGAAGGGGATGTTCAGGTGCTCGTAGGCCAGGCGCGTCGCCACCCGGCCACGCGGCGTGCGGGCCAGGAACCCGAGCTGCAAGAGGTACGGCTCCAGCACGTCCTCGATAGTCTCCACCTCTTCGCTGATGCTGGCCGCGATGGTCTCTACGCCGACGGGACCGCCATCAAACTTCTTGATGATCGCTTCGAGCAGCGTACGGTCGGTCTGGTCCAGCCCGCGCATATCAATCTCCAGCGCGTTGAGCGCCGCCTGCGCCACGTCGCGCACGATCACCCCGTCCGCGCGCACCTGCGCATAGTCGCGCACACGCCGCACCAGCCGGTTGGCGATACGCGGTGTTCCCCGCGAACGCAGGGCGATCTCGTCGCGGCCGGCGTCGTCCATCTCCACCTGGAGGATGCGCGCGGAGCGGCGAATGATCTGTTGCAGCGCCGCCTCGTCGTAGTAGTTCAGCCGGTAGGTCGCGCCGAAGCGGTCACGCAGCGGAGCGGCCAGCGCGCCGATACGGGTGGTCGCGCCGACGACTGTGAAGGGCTTCAGCGGCAGCCGCACGCTGCGCGCGGAGGGACCCTTGCCGATGATGAGGTCCAGCGCGAAGTCTTCCATCGCGGAGTAGAGTCGCTCCTCGACGATGCGACTCAGCCGATGGATCTCGTCAATGAACAGCACGTCGCCCTCTTCAAGCGCCGTCAGGATCGAGGCGAGGTCGCCGGCGTGCTCGATGGCCGGGCCTGACGTCATGCGGATGTTCGCGCCCATCTCCGTCGCAATGATCAGCGAGAGGGAGGTCTTGCCCAGGCCCGGAGGCCCATAGAGCAGCACGTGGTCCAGCGCCTCGCCGCGCTTGAGCGCCGCCTCCAGCAGGATACGCAGATTCTCCTTCACCCGCTCCTGCCCGATGTAATCATCCAGTCTGCGCGGACGCAGACTCGTTTCCTGGAAATCTTCCTCCCCCTGGTCGGGGGATACGATGCGATCCGCCATGATGCCCACTCCGCGACGACTGAACGTTCGTTCTACTATCCGCGTCCATAGTATACCATCCGGCTCCACGCTCGTGGCGCGCGACTGCCATCGGGCAGCCTATAGCAACAGGACGGCGGAAGAGCGCAAACCTCCCCACCGTCCCGTCACTCCATTCGTTTCGCGGCGCTCGAAAACGGCAGCGGTTGGCGTTCAGGCCCTCCGTCCGTGCTCCGGCCATTCATGGCCGAGAGCATCTCCCACCACATCCGTGCTCCGGTCATTCATAGCCGAGAGCTTCTGACATCACACCGTGATCTCGTCGCCATCGTTGGGAATGGTGATCGCGCCCGCGAACGACCGCGCTGCCTCCGCAATCCCCTGTTCCGTAGGCCAGACCCCGCCGATGTGGACCAGCGCCAGCTCCTCCGCGCCGCAGAGCGCCGCCTGCTCGCCCGCCTCGCGGGCCGTCATGTGCTTGCTGGCCCGCGCCGCCGCCTCCTGCGCGTGCAGGAAGGTGCATTCGGCGATCAGCAGCCGCGAGCCGGCTCCGAGCGCGCGGATCGCGGGCGTCGGCTGCGTGTCGCAGGTGTAGGTGATCGGACCGCGCGGCAGCTCCAGCCGCAGACCGGCGGACGGCACTGAATGGTCCATGCGCGCGACGCGTGCGGCGAACCCGGCCAGCGCGAACTCCTCGCCCGGCTCGACAGGCGCGAGTGTCACATCGAACGCCCACGTATCCAGGGTCAGCTCGAAGTCAAAGGCCGCGAGCAGCGCATGTGCGACACTCAGCGCCTCTGGAATGGCAAGGATTCGCAAGGGACGCCGCCGGCCGCTCAGGCGCAGGCTCTCGATCAGCGAGGGCAGCGCGCCGATGTGGTCAATATGCGCGTGGGTGATGAAAAGGTCGCCGATCGCGTCCGGGCCGAGTCCGGCGCGCAGCAGCGAGGCGTAGACGCGGTCGCCACAGTCTATCAGCAGGCCGGGCGCGCCACCGTCGGGCAGGACAGCGAGCATCGTGTTGGCGCGTTCGCGCGTGGGCAGCGCCGCCGAGGTTCCGAGGAAATGCAAACGTGCCATCACAGCGCCTCCACCTGCGAGAGAGTTATGGGTCTAGTGCGCGCGTCCTGGCGATCTAGCGGCGATCCCACTGGTCCGTCCCAGGTTGCCGAGGGCCGCGAGAGGGCGACACGCGGGCGCCGGAGTCCGGGCGGTTCCGCTGGCGTCCCATATCCGAATATTCGCGGGGGCCGCTGGGGCGTGGGCGTCCGTCGCGTTGATCATACCCCGCGTACCGGTCGTCGTCATCCCAAGCCGGTCGTGGGCGCGACGCCGGCCGCGGAGTCGGCGCGGCCTGTGGCGGGTACGCGCGGGTGGCTGGCCGGGACGAAGCTGAGGGACGGGCGATGGGGCCAGGAGTGGGGGCCGGGGCGGCGTGGCCACCCCGTACGGCGCCGACGCCTAGCGCGACCATCATCATCAGCGCGCCGATGAAGACCGCGACGCCGCTCGCCCGGATCGGATGTTCGGCGACGAGCGTCGGCTCGCTGCTCACCAATCGCCCACTTAAAATGACGGCGATGAGCGTCACCACGTAGAGGCCCGCCGCGACACCGCCCGCCACCGCCGCCGCGCTCGCGCCGCCTGAGCCGTCCCGCCGCACGCGCCCGCCGATACTGGCCGAGACGACCCCGCCGAGCAGGACGCCGCCCACCAGCACGCCCGCGCCAAGCAGCAGCAATTCGTGCGAGTCGAACTCGATGTATTGGTCCGCGATGTTCGCGGCGACGAGCGGCAGCAATCCCGCGATCCACCCGGCGACGCCGCCCCACACACGAGCAGCCATGTGCCCCTCCCAGGCTCGCGGACGCCAAACCAGAGGGCGCCGCCTGAGCGCATGGAATGGAGCGCTCCCCAGCCCATGCGGACAGGAAAAAGTGTACGCTGGCGCTCAGGAGCCGTCAAGCGCGCGGTCTTGAGGTCCCATACGGCACGTCGCCACTCGCCAACCGTTCCAGCGCGGCGCGGGTGGCGGGCGGCAGCGAGCAGGGGCGTCCCGTTTCGGGATGGATCGCGATGATCGTCGTGGCTCCGGTGGCGTAGAGCGTTCCGCCCGGCCGGTCGCAGACGGCGTAGCGCATCTCGACCGAGGCGCGGCTGATCGCGCCCACCCGCACGCCGACGGCGAGCGCGACCATCCCGGTGATGGGCCGCCGGTAGCTGACCGAGGCGGCGATCACCACGAACGGGATGAACGGGACGTCGCCGGGCGGCTCGGTGGGCTGGTGTATCGGCGCTGAATCATCACTGGACTGCTCCGCCCGCGCCAGATCGCTCATCGTGTAGAGCAGATGCGCCCGCGCCTGCTCGAAGTATGTCAGGTACGTCGCGTTGTTGACGTGGCCCTGCGTGTCCAGGTCGGCGTAGCGCGTCTCGACGGGAACCCAATAGTGGATGCGCGACAGGTCCGCGTCTTTGTCGCGCCCGCTCATGCCTTGGTGGTCTCCGTGGCGCTCTCGGCCAGCACGACGGAGATGGCGAACCCATCCGTGCCAGCGTCGTCAATCGGGAAGGCCACCGAGAGCAGGCGCGGATCGCTGGCTACACAGTGGTCGTATTCGCCGATGGCGATGTTGCCCGGATCGTCGCTGGTCCCACGCAGCGGGACGCCGCCCCGGATGCAGTTGTCCGCGACGATGAGGCTGCCGGGCCGCGCGAGCTTGAGCGCCCAATCCAGATAGGTTGGGTAGCCAGGTTTGTCGGCGTCTATGAAGATCAGGTCGAAGGGCGCGTCGCTGGTGAGCGCGGGGAGCAGTTGCTCGCCGGGGCCGACGCGAATCTCCGCCCGATCCGCGAGGCCCGCGCGCTCGATGGACGCGCGCCAGACCGTCGCGTGCTTCTCGCTGATCTCCAGCGAGATGAGCCGGCCATCTTTGGGAAGCGCACGCGCCAGCCAGATGCCGCTGTAGCCCGCCAGCGCGCCGATCTCAAGGATCTTCTTCGCGCCACAGGCGGCGGCCAGAATCTGCAAGAGCCGCCCTTGCAGCGGTGAAATCTGGATCGCCGGCATGTCGTTGGCCCGCGCCGCCTCTTTTGTGGCCACCAGCGCGTCGTCCTCCGGCGCGAACAGCTCATTCAGCGTCGTTTCGATGAAGGTTCGCTGCTCGGCCTCTTGCCGGAGTTGTGTCAGTTCGTCGTGCTCCGCCATCGCCATCTCGCCTCTTTCACCTCGCATGTGGACCCATCAGGTGGCCCGCGATCATATTGTAGCGGCGCGAACGGAACCGGGAAAGGCAGGAGGCGCAACCGATTGACTCTAACCGCCGTTGAACGAGAAGTGTTCGAGCATACCAAGGAAGAGGGCGATCGCTTGTCCCTGGTCGCTCACGCCGGTCTGGATCCCAAACCAATACGCCAGGCCGCCGAACATGGCGGTAGTTCTGCGGATGGCCCTATCACCGTTCCAGGTGTCATCATAGATCGTCGCCAACTGCCCGCCAATTCTGATCGGCTGGGATTCTGGAGTCGCGCTTGGCGGGAAACCATAGTTATTTGCGCCGCAACCGACCGGGACGCTTACGGTCATGTATTCCGCGCTAGGATTTACCTCAGCCAGTGGCTCCAGCTTCACAGGGTGTGAGCCAGGTGGAAACAGCGCGACATCATACCAGGAACACGTCGTGGCTGGAGTGCTACCCGACAACGCGAAGACCTGCCAGCCGGGCGGGATCGGCATGCGGAATGGATAGCGCGCGTCGCGATAGAGCGGCCAGCCAGTGGTATCCGCTGGTTGAATCACTTTTGCCGTCGTAACGATAGGAGTCGCGACCGCAGTGCTGGCGATGACGACGCTCGTGACGATGATCTTCGTGTCAGTAGAGACCGTCGTGTCGGACGTGGCCGGCGTCCCTGTCGGGGTGTTATTGGCGCGCGTTCGGTCGCCACAGCCGGCGAGCGCGGTGAGACAGACAAGGGCAAGCGGCGCGGCGAGCCGTGATATGCGGCGCATCTTCATGGCGAACGCCTCCCATAGGGAGAATTGCGTGACGATCCCACACCGCGACGCAAAGCAGGCGCGCACTTCATATACCACAAACGCCCGCCACAGCAAAACGTGACGGACGCGCTCTCTGGCTCCCCCTCTCCTCGTGGGAGAGGGGGCTGGGGGGTGAGGTCATCGGACCCGTACCGCTACCGTTACTTCTCCCCCTCCTTCGCCAGTTCGTTCGCCTGCTGTTCGACAGGCTCGCCGCCGCGCGGATTCCACAGCGGATACTTGATGCCCGCAAGGTGATTGATGACATAGGCCTGGATCGTCAGCACGACGACCGCGATCATCAGGATCAGCAGCTTGTGCGGCTTCACCAGCAGGCCCAGCGATACGATCAGCGTCGTCGCTCCCGCCGGGGGATGCGGCGACTTCAGCAGCACCATGAGGCCCGCGGTCAGACCCAGCGAGAGTGCGGCGGCCACCACACGCGGCCCATTGACGCCGACGGAGAGGGCAGGACCCGCGTTGGTGAGGCCCGTCACCACCAGCGCGAAGTACCCCGCGCAGACGCCGATCAGATGCCCGACGATGGTGTTGCGCGGCGAGGCGGCGGGCGCCGTGGGGGTATAGAAGAACAGAAACGCCGTCGGCCCAAGCGAGGGGAACACGAACGGCGAGTTGGTGATGACCGCCAGCAGCGACATCAGACCGATGCTGAGGCAGCCGTTGATGAAGCTGAACAGCGCCAGCACCGGCACGCGCGAGTAGCGGTCCAGCAGCCAGGTGAGCCGGGCGCGCGTGAGGATGCCGCGAATGATATCGGACATCTCGCCGCCGATGGGGTGCTCGCGGTCTATGCGATAACGCGGCGTATGTTCGGGACCGGTCGGCGGCGCTGACGGCATGTTAGAATCCTTCGACCCGGCGTCGCGGCCAGAAATAGACGATCAGCGCGATCACGAAGAGCGCGAAGCTGGCGGCGGTGATCCACCATAGGATGCGCCCGTGCCCGGAGAGTAGCTCGAACAGCCCAATCGTGACCAGCAGGAGCTGCGCCACCAGCATCACGCCGACGATGTAGACCTGCCCCTGCACGATGGCGACGCGACCGGGCGCGCCGAGATAGTTCGGACCGGGACGCGGGCCGGCGCGCGTCATCGGCGGTGGCGTGACGGGCGGATCGTCCGGGTTGGCGACATGCCGGCGCAAGAGGTCCCGCGCGTCCGCCCGGCTCATAATGGTCCCGCCGGCCTCCACCTCGCCCGTGTCGGATTCGTCGCCGCGCGCGACGACAAATGACTCGTAGAGGGTGTCCTCTGTCTCGCTCACCGCTCCACCTCCCGGACGGCGTAGACGATGCCGTTCATCACCTGAATCTGGATCAGCGGCAGCGGGCGCGTCGGCGGCCCGGCCAGCACATTGCCGGAGCCGGCGTCATACACGCCATCGTGGCATGGGCAGTACAGATGCTTCTCCTTGGGCTGGTAGAGCACCGCGCACGAGAGATGCGTGCAGACATCACTGTAGCAGACGAGTCCCTTGTCTGGCAGATTGATGAGGATGCCTTGCAGATAGCTGTTCGGGTAGTTGAAGGCCTTCGACTGGCCGGGCGCCAGCTCGTCCACGCGCGCGATCGGCACGTAGCGATTGGCGACGCTGCTGCGCACGCTCCCGGTCAGCGCCAGCGCGCCCGTCGCCAGGAAGAGCGCGCCCGTTCCCGCGACGAGGAAGCGCAGGGTGTCGCGCCGCGTCACCAGATCATCCTCGCGCCACTCATAGGGAAACTCCGCGCGCCATTCCTGCCGCTCGAAGCCGCGCTGGTAGTTCTCCGCGGACTCCTGGGCGCGGGCCGCGCGAGAGGCGCGCATCGGCGAGCGAGGCGGCGCCGGTTGGTTGGGCGCGTCGCCTTCGGGTGTTTGTGCCATGTTCTGTCACCTTCTCAAATACCCTTTGATTGGGCGCTCTCGACTGTAAACGGTCGGCGAATGAATTCGCGCCTGAATGGCCTACGGCCGCGAAGTCCGCCTACGCGGACTCGAACCCGCGTCCAACACGATATGGCATTAGACTCTGTGTACTACAAGATCCGCTTCGGCTCTTGGCATATGAGTCGTCCTCATCCCCCCAGCCTCCTTCCCCTTCCGAGGGGAAGGGGAAGCCAGCGCCGCGCCGGCCCGGACAGGGTTCCCCCTCGCCCCGTAGGGGCACGACGGCGCGAGCAGGGGGTGAGGACATCCCACACGACAACATCTCATCCGGACGTGAAATACCTCCGCGTGACTCTGTGTAACTCTGCACTACCCGTCCTTCGTTCCTCACGAGCCGGCGGGAACCATGCCGGGCGACGGCTCGACGGGGACCTCGCCGGGCGCGGGCTTC
>DATEGV010000438.1:0-2254 GCA_035279925.1 Ktedonobacterales bacterium
TGGCCCCGGTCGGCAGCGCGATGGGCGAGGAGACAAGCTCGCTCAGGGAACCTTGAGCGCTCCCCGCGAAGGCGCTGACGGTGGCGTGGCCGGCGTCAACGGTGTACGCATACTGGCCGTTGGGCGTCGCCGTGATATCGAATGGGCGCAGTCCGCCGGCGTCCTTGAAGGCTGTGCCGCCGAGCAAGGAGAGCACGCCGTTGTCGGCGATGCCGTAGCTCGAGATGAAGCCACTTCCGGTGTTCACCGTGAAGAGATACTTGCCGTTGGGCGTGATCGTCACCCAGCAGGGCGCGGTCTGATTGTCAGCGTAGGGCGAACCGCCGATAGACGTGAGGACGCCGTTCTTGCCATCATGGAAGGCGGAGACGCTGCCCTTTCCCGCGCCGTTCGTGACGGCGCGCTGCCCCCCAACGAGCAGCGACGCTTCGACGCGCACCTTGCGGTCTGCCCGCCGTGCGTGCGCTACGTCGAGCAGCTCGATCAGACGATACGCGCCGTGGGCGGCCTCTGCGACGATGTGGAGCGGGAGCCTGACACCCAGGAGCTGCTTCGGGCATTCAGCGCCTGGAAACGCGAAACGCCGTCGTAGGCAACGCGCCGTGACGCATCGGTCATTCGGGGTCGCGCCCGGCAAGCGGCTCGACCATGGGGCGCATGCGGATCTCCATGATGCGCGACTCCGGCGGCTGCGTGGCCATCAGCAGGGCGGCGGCGGCCACATCGTCCGCTTCGAGCATGCCAGACGCCGCGACACCCTCTTCGGTGCGGCCCGTGCCGAGCGCGAACTCAGTCTTTACGCCACCCGGGCAGACCGCGCCGACCTTGATGTTGTAGGGGCGCAGCTCGCGGTCGAGCGCCTGGGTGAAGCCGATCTGCGCGAACTTCGTGGCGCAGTAGACAGCCTCCCCGGCGAACCCCATCACGCCCGCCATCGAGGAGATTGTGATGATCGTACCTCGGCGCTGGGCGGTGAGGACGGGCGTGACGGCGCGTGTGAACAGAAACGTACTGCGCATGTTCGTGTTCATCATCGCGTCGTACTCGGCGGCGCTCGTCTCCGCCAGTGGCTTGTAGTGCGCGATGCCGACGTTGTTCACGAGGATGTCAACGTGGCCGAAGTCGCTCATGGCGACCTCCACCGCGCGCCGCGCCGTCTCCTCCTCGCGGGCGTCGCCGACGACCGCCTGGCAGCGTCTCCTCAGCGCATGGGCGCGCGTTTCGAGTTCACGCAGCCGGTCCGCGCGCCGAGCCACGATGACCAGGTCAGCGCCGGCGTCGAGGAACGCACGTGCGATGGCGCGTCCAATCCCTGAGCTTGCGCCCGTGATAATTGCGAGCTGACCGTCAAGTTTGCCGCCTACCGAAGTCGTCTGATTCATGCTGTATCACCATCCGTCATCGTATGCCAGCGCGTGGCGAGCATATCGCCACTCTACCCAATTATGACTCGCCGTCTCCAAACTATTATGACCGCGCCGTGACGGATCACGGCAAGTCACTACGCGCCCACCCGAGGCGGAATCCCGTAATCTGGCACAACTTGTGCAGCCAATTTGTGTTCAGGCGGCTGATGCAGCCCCGCGTCATGTGTTAGCGCGCACGAGAAGGACAGGAGACGATCACGATGTTTAACATGGGCGGCGGTCAGGGAATGAATGCGGAATCGGCATACTCGCAGCTCGGCTCCAGTATGTTACCGAAGGTCGCGCAGATGTTCATGCAGCGTTTCGCGGGTGTCAACACACCGCAGGCGCAGCAGTTCGCGCAGATGGACCCAAATGCGGTGACACCCGGTCAGGTGGCGCAGATGCACGAATACGCGGCGCAGAATCACCCCGGCATACTCGGCGAGGTGATGCAGCACCCCCAGATCGCCTCGGCGCTGGGCGGATTCGCCACGCGCGAGCTTGAGCAGCATCTCGGCGGCGGTCAGAACCTGGGCGGCCTGCACATCTAGTCACGGTGTTGCGAGCCGGTTGGCGACGCCGTGTGGGCTGGCGCTCCACGGCGGCTACCCTGTGGCATACAGCGCGAAATCGCGGAGGTTTACGTTTGAGGCCGGCTCCACAGCGAGGCACAGGTATCCGTTGGGATACGTGGTGTCGGCCTCAGTTGTGATCAGTTGCCCGTTGACATAGAACGAAAACGACGCGCCGCGCACCGCGAGATCAATGATGTTGTCGCCGTGGATCGGGGCGGCAAGCTGTTGCTGGCTCACAATATGGCGTGTGCCGTCGCCGTCATACACTTT
>DATEGV010000439.1:0-5067 GCA_035279925.1 Ktedonobacterales bacterium
GCCGCATCCCGGCATTGGCCGCGCCCGGCGCATGCAGGTGGCGCGACCGGCCGAGCAGCATCAGGTGATGATTGAGGCGGTGGAGAACCACATGCCCGAGGTCATCGTGATTGATGAGATCGGCACCGAGCTGGAGGCGCAGGCGGCGCGCACGATCGCGGAGCGGGGGGTGCAGTTGGTGGGGACGGCGCATGGGCGCACGCTGGATAACCTGCTGGTCAACCCGACGCTCTCCGATCTGGTGGGCGGGGTGCAGGCGGTGACGCTCGGCGATGAGGAGGCGCGCCGACGCGGCACGCAGAAGACCGTGCTCGAACGCAAAGCGCCCCCCACCTTCGATGTCCTCGTCGAACAGGATAGTTGGCAGCGTGTCTCTCTGCATCGTGACGTAGCCTCGGCGGTGGACGATCTGCTGCGTGGCTACCTGCCGACGGTCGAGATCCGCGAGCGCGACGAGGAGGAGAATGTCACCGCCTGGACCGAGACGGCGGCACGCTCTGAGCACGCGCCCAACGGCTTCGTCGCGGAGTCGCCGGAGCACGAGATGCGCGCGTTCGGCGGCTTTGACCGGCGCGCGGAGATGGGTGAACGTACTGGTGGTCGCGGCGGCCGCAACGGTCGCTCGCGCACCCTGGCCGACCCGCGCCGCGAGACGCTGCGCGAGATCTTCACCGAGGCCGAGGAGAGCCGCACGATCGAAGAGGAGGAGCCGACCGGCACGACGGGAGCGATGAGCGGCGCCCACCGCGCGCCCGTGGCTACACCGATGGCTACACCGATGGGAACACGGTCCGGCGCGTCGCGGCGCCTGCGCATCTACCCCTTCGGCATCAGTCGTGAACGGCTCGAACAATCCGCCCGCCAGCTTAAGGTGCCGGTCGAGATCAGCCGGGACCAGACGCAGGCGGACGCGGTGATTGCGCTGAAGACGTTCTACCGCCGGCAGTCCGATCAACTGCGTGAGGCCGAGAGTGAGCGCAAGCCCATCTACATCCTGCGCACAAACACCGTCGCGCAGATGCAGGAGTGCCTCGCCCGCATCTTCGATCTGCGGCAGAGCGAGGCGGCGCTGACGACGGGCCGCGCGGGCAATCCGACGACGCAGGCGATGGTGGAGACCGAAGACGCGATTCACCACATGCTCAACGTGGGCATCGGCTCGGTGGAGCTTGCTCCGCAGAACGCCTATGTCCGCCGTCTCCAGCATGAGATCGCCGGTCGCTACAATCTGGAGTCGCGCAGCCGCGGCAAGGACCCAAACAGGCGGGTGCAGATCTTCGGTCGCTAGAAAGTCCTCATCCCCCATCCCCTTCCCCTCGGGAGGGGATGGGGAGCCAGAACCTCACCCCCCAGCCCCCTCTCCCACAAGGAGAGGGGGAGCCAGAGGCGTGGCGTTCCGGCGTCGGTTCATCGAATCCCATGGGCCGCCTCATCCCCCAGCCCCTTCCCCGTGCGCAGGGAGGGGGAGCCAGAGGCGTGGCGTTCCGGCGAGCGTTTCTCCAGTCCGGCGTGGCCGGACTTCGCGGCGGAGCGCAACGACGCCATCCAGGCGCGGATCAATTCACCGGCCACTCGTTCGCTCGTTACCACCACTCCTTCCATGCGTCATCTCCAGTGTGCGGCTCCGGCGTATGAGCGCAGCAGGCACATAATGGAAGGGGCATGCGGCATGGACGACGAGTACCAAAGCCAAAAGCGCGATACCATCGCGACCGTGGTGTTGTTCGCGGTTGCGGTCGCCTGGTTTATTCTGGCCGTCTTTCTGCCTATCGGCGGGAAATACCGCTTCCTCTTCCCGAGCGTGTACCTTGTAGTGGTCTTGCTCCTACTTGCCTACTTTCGGTTTACGATGCCACATGTGAAGTCAGGGTACGGCACGCGCGCCAGGGCGGCGCAGGCCGAGGAGATCGAGGCGCTTACCCTTCCGCACCAAGCGGCGCCGGGCGTCTGCTGGCAGTGTGGCAGCCGTGTACGCGCGGGCAGCGCGATCTGCGGCGGGTGCGGCGCAGCGCAGCGACGGCCGCGCAAGTAGGTCATCCCCCATACGTCGCTCGCCGCGTTGCCCGGCGCGGCCTCGCATGCTATAATCCTCTTGCTGTGGCAGGGTTAGCCAGCAAACATATACGCGCCCATGTTTTGAGCGCGTATGGCGGGGAACCGGGGTGGCAACGCGGCCCGATGGTTGGCCGCGGCGAGTGAAGCGTTCGCGGAGCGCGCATGTCCTGGAGCATCTTGATCGAGCGTGGCAATCTCGGATTCAGCGCCGCGCATTTCATTACCTTTGACAGCGAGTGCGAGCCTCTGCACGGACACAACTATGGTGTGCGCGTCGAGGCCACGGGCGAGCTAACGTCCGATAGCTATGTCTTTGACTTTGTGACGCTCAAGAATATCGTCCGCGCCCTCTGCAAAGAATGGGATCACCGCTTTCTGCTCCCCCTCAACAATCCCCACCTGCGTGTCAGCCAGCGTGGTGACAGTTGGGACGTTGCCTACGGCGACGACACCCTGTATACTTTCCCCACCTCAGCGGTTGTCACCCTGCCCACGGACAACGCCACGGCGGAGCGCCTCGCGCAGCTCCTGGCCAGCCGCATCCACGAGACGCTGCTCGCTCGCGGGATCGGTCAGTCGCTCGAACGCTTGCGCGTCGGCATCGAAGAAACCGAGATGCAGACGGCGTTTTACACGCTGGACCTGCGCCAGCGGGTGGACGAGCCAGGATGACGGGCTTGCGCGATGTCATGGCAAGAGAGTTGCCCCACACGGGGTAGTAGGTAGGGTCACACCGTGCGCGCCCTTTGTAATACGGCGCGCGGAGGCAGAGGTCAACGTACGACCTCACATCGGCCGATGCCGGCTGGGAGCAATGGCGCTCCCCCCGGGCCAGCGCTGGCCACAATCAGGAGGATGAATTTCCGTGGCGATCAAAGAACCAGAGGTGCTCAATCCGTTTGCGGTTGCCGTTGCGCAATTCGACGCCGCCGCCGACCGTCTCGAACTCAGCCAGGAGCTCCGCGCGATTCTGCGCGCCCCCAAGCGTGAACTGACCGTGAACTTCCCCGTGCGTATGGACGATGGCCGCGTCGAGATGTTTACCGGCTATCGCGTGCAGCACAACATCAACCGCGGACCGGCCAAAGGCGGCATTCGCTACGACGCGAACGTCTCCCTGGATGAGGTTCGCGCGCTCGCGATGTGGATGACGTGGAAGTGCGCGACGGTCAACATCCCGTTCGGTGGCGCCAAAGGCGGCGTCATCGTGGACCCACGCAAGCTCTCGCGCAGCGAGCTCGAGCGCCTCACTCGCCGCTACGCCACGGAGATCGCCGGCGTCATCGGCCCGGAGAGCGACATCCCCGCCCCGGACGTGAATACCAACCCGCAGACGATGGCCTGGATCATGGACACCTACTCGATGCACCACGGCTACTCGATTCCCGCCGTCGTCACCGGCAAACCGCTCTCCGTCGGCGGGAGCGAGGGCCGCGTGGACGCGACCGGGCGCGGCGTTTTCTTCGTGACGCGCGCGGCCTGCCAGGCGCTCGACATGCCGTTCGCCGGCGCTCGCGTGGTCATCCAGGGCTTCGGCAACGTCGGCTCGGTCACGGCGCGGCTGATGCACGCGGCGGGGGTCAAGGTCGTCGGCCTCAGCGATGTCTACGGCGCGATCTACAACGAGAACGGCATTGACGTGACACGCGCGCTGCGTTTCTCGCAGGAGCACGGCACAATCAAGGGCCTGCCCGACACGTCGCCGGTCTCCGGCTCCGCGCTGCTGGAGCTGCCGTGCGACATTCTGATCCCCGCCGCCCTGGAGGGCCAGCTCACCCGCGCCAACGCCCGCAATGTCAAGGCGAAGCTGATCGTCGAGGCGGCGAACGGCCCGACGACCACCGACGCCGACGCGATCTTCCACGAGCGCGGCATCCCCGTCGTGCCGGATATCCTCGCCAACGCCGGCGGCGTCACCGTCAGCTACTTCGAGTGGGTTCAGGACATCCAGCACTTCTTCTGGAACGAGGACGAGATCAACGACCGGTTGGAGCAGATCATCATGCGCAGTTTCAACGCGGTGAACGCCAAGCGCCTCGAACAGAACTGCGACTTCCGCATGGGCGCGTATCTGCTGGCCGTCAGTCGTGTCGCGGAAGCGACCCAGGTGCGCGGGATCTATCCGTAACCGAACCTCACCCCCCAGCCCCCTCTCCCGCGAGGAGAGGGGGAGCCGGAAGCGAACCTCATCCCACGAGCGCGGGAACGACCTCGGCGGCGAACCGCTCGATGGTGGCGAGGTCATACGGCTTGACGGCGTGATGCGCGACACCAAGCTCGACGTAGGGCCGCAGTTGCGCGAGCGCGGCGGCGGGAGTCGGCCCAAGCAGCACGATACCCATGCGTTCGAGTTCCGCTTGCCAGGGCGTGAACGCCGTCGTGTCGTCGGTGAACTGGAGATGATAATACATCGAGGTCCAGAACCCATCCGCGTCGCGTCCTGCCTCCCGCAGATGTGTCCGCAGTTGGGCGACCCGTTCGCGGAATAGCGCGATCGGCGCGGTGGAGTTCCATCCGTCCGCCTGCCGGGCGGCGACCATGATGGTCTTCGCGCCGTTGCCCCCGACGATGATCGGCGGCGCTGGCGCCGGGCGCGGCTCGCAGGTGGCGTTCTCGACGTGATAGTGCGCACCGTGGTAAGTCGCCGGTCCATCGCCCCACATCGCTCGCAGCACGTCAATCGCCTCGCCAAGCTGCGCGATACGTGTCCCCGCCGATGGGAACGCATAACCGTACGCCTCGTACTCGTCCTCCTGCCAGCCGGCGCCGATGCCAAGAATGAGCCGTCCACGCGAGAGGTATTGGAGGGTCGCGGCCATTTTGGCGAGATGCGCGGGATTGCGATAGCTCTGGCCCAACACGAGGTTGCCCACGCGGAAACGTTCGTGTCGCGCCGCCATATAGGTCAGCGTCGTCCAGCTTTCCAGCGCCGGATTGTTTGCCTTCTGAAAGTGGTCCTCGGTCCAGAGGGTCGTGAAGGCCGGCGAGAGACGCCGTATCGCCTCCTCATTG
>DATEGV010000440.1:0-10673 GCA_035279925.1 Ktedonobacterales bacterium
CGGGAGCCGTTACGGTGTGTCGGGATCCATCCGCGCGGCGCTGTGCGCCGCTGGTCTGACCGGTGAGTCTGGTTTCGATGGAAGCCACGGTCGCTGGATGGGAAAGCGCGCTTCGTCGCGCGCGATGACTGTCTGTACGACAGGAATACTGAACAGGAACCTGTACACCATAACGAGAACTGTCAGGGCGCGTCAACACCGCGGGACCGACGGGCCAGGGTACGGCCGCCGGCCCATGGCGTTTAGCCTACAGGGAAAGGTCGCCGCTGTGGCGCTTGCGCTCCTTCGCCGCGAGGTCCTGCGCGAACTTGTAGCAGGCGTCGCAGGTGAGCAGGTGATCGGCCAGCGCGTTGGCGTCGGCGGGCGGGAGCAGCCGCTGCGTCTGCTCGCGGATGAGGCGTCGCGCGCGGTCGTGGTCAATATCGCCGCCCTGGTCGGGGGTCTCCAGCCCCTCGTCGTCGTCGCCTTCCAGGTGTGGAGCGACTCCTTCACCGTCCCAGGCTGACCCTTGCCGCTGAGATGGATCGCGCTCCGCGAGCACGTCCGCCGATTTCCCGCGCTTCATGCGGCACTCCTCTCCCCCAGACGACGCGACGACCGCCGGCCCTTCCGGCTGCGCCGTTCTCTGGGACGCTCAGACGCGCTGGACTCATTCCACGGTCGCCGCTGACCTCCCGCCACCAGTATGTCACAGCCAACAGAGCCGAATCGCTCCATGGTAGGACTCCTGGATGCTCGCGCGCGTTCCCTTCGCGCGCTGTTCGCTGGCTTGGCGCCTGACGCCTGGCGCCTGACGCATGTGTAGGGCATAGCTCAGCAGAATATGTGCCGGCGTTCAGGAAGCATGCGGACGCCTGTCATCAGGGCGCCGCATCTTACACGCCCGGTGAAGCAGGAATATAACAGACGGGCAAAAGGCGCATTTCAGCATGTGAGTGGACAAGTCCAGCGCGGCGTTTTCACAACACGCTCCGCCGGCTTGACCAGCCTGGCCGCCACACCGAGTACCTGGCCGCACGCGCTGCCCCGGCCTCACGCGAGACGCGAATTCTCTCGGCTTTGCCCGTCGTCAGCGCCAACGATTCCCGCGCGGCTCGCGTCACACGATTCAACGCGCGAGGCCGAGACTGCAACCCTACTCCTGGCTCAATGGTAGAATAGGTGGACGTAACGATTCCCCGCGCGCGACGGCGTCTCGCTGGTGATGAGGCCGATCACACCGCGGCCGTGTTGCGGCCATGTGTATAACCTGAAGAGACATGAACGCAGGAGAAGATGACTATGGGCGCGCCAACCGGGCAGACACAGGGACAAGAGAAGGAACCGATGCTGCTCCTCGACACGACGGGCAGCATGAACTACGGCACCTCCGAGAACGACGCCACGCCGCGCAAAGATACGATCAAGGAGGCGATCGGCCTGATCGTCAGCGCGCTGGCATCCGAGGATAGCCAGGCGGCAGGTGAGGAGGAGGGCGGCGGGCTACGCGCCGTTACCTTCGCCGGTGGCAGCGCCACCGATATCGGCGACCTCAATCCCAACAACCTCGAGCAGAAGTGGGCGCAGATTCGCTGGGCCGGTGGCACACGCATCATGCCGGGCCTGAACACGCTCATCAAGGTCTACAATGACGAGTTCGGCTCAGAGCCCCCGGCGGAGCGCCCATTATTGATGGCGCTTGTGATCACGGACGGTGAAGCCGACGACGCCGATCAGTTCGGCCACGCGGTGGCCCAGGCTTCGGGTGGGGTCTATTTTGCGCTCGCGATCATCGGCTACGGCCCCGAGCACGACTCCGCGGTGCGACAGTATAAGGCGATTGAACAGCAGAACGCGCACGTCCGTGTCCTGCCGTTCGCCGCGGAGACGGATCCAAGTGTCATCGCGCGGGCGCTGCTCAAGATGATCGAGTAGCCTACACCGGCACGCGGAGGGGCACGACGCTATGGCGATGGGTTGGGATGCGGTAAAGGCGGCGTGGCGCGGCGAGGTGTCCGGCGCTGATATCGCCGCGATGTTTGCCGCGACCGCAGGCCTGACCCACCTCCACGAGGCGATGGAGGATCGCCGTCTGGAGGCGCGGATCGCTCAGAGCGCGCAGCCGGGCCAGGCAGGCGCTGAGTGGCGTGTGGCGCTGACACTGGGGCGGATCGCCGCGCCACTCTGGCTTGCCGACGCCCTCGTGGCGCTCGCCGGGGCTTTTTACGATGCCGAGGCGCAGCCCCACAGCGGCCGCCCCTCCTCCGTCAGCGGGTATATCCACGATCTCGTGGCCTCCCTCCTGTTGCCGGTGGAGGACATTGTCGCCGACGTGACAGCGGCGCTGGCCGATCCGCGCCGCCCCTCGTCACTCATGCTGCCACTGCTCGTCGGGCCGGGCGGCGACATCGCCGACTATGCTATTCCTCGCTCTCCCGGCGTGGCCTTTGTGCGCGAGCTGGCGACCGGCGCGCGAGGCGTCCACACCGCAGCCGCCGCGACGCTTGCCACGCTGCGCGCGACTTTCGCGGAATCGCCGCCTCCCACCTGGCTGGAGGTGGGCTTGCGCCGGCTCGACGGCGACGTGCAGGCGGCCGGGGCGCGGTTGGACATGGCGGAGGTGCGCGCGACGGCGGCGCAGGTGACGCACGGGGAGGATCCCGCGGCGCTGGAGACGCTTTGCCTTGACCTGTGGCGCATCGTAGGGGTGGCGGTTGTGGCCGGGCAACTCAGTTCGGATCCTCACCTCATGCCCGAGGCGGCGGCCGCCGCCCAGTCTAGCGTGCAATCCGTCCCACCCGCGCAAGCGCCACCGGTGCCACGAGCGCCAACCGTGGCGCGTGTGGATGCCCTGCCCTTTCCTCAGGTAGACCCCGGCGCCGCGCCGCTCGTGCGTCGGCGTGACACACCCACGGCGGCACACTGCGCGAATCATGCGGACAACGCGCTCCTGCCGCGAATCGGGGAGGGCGCGGCGACTGCACGCGAGACAAGCGCTACGTGTCTGCCCGAATCGCCTCTGCCGGACCTGCCCACCTCCGTCTCCTTGCCCGCCTCCGTCTCCTTGCCCACCATCGGCGAGTCATCCACGCAGGCGACCCGGCAGCCAGAATCAACCCAATTCACGAAAGGTGCGAGCCAGGCGCCACACGCTCAAAAATCGCAGGCTGACGAACAGAACGACGCGCCAACCGTTCCGTTTCCTGAGATCGGCTGAGGTATGACAGCGATAAAGAGCGAGCATGAGGACGAAGACGCCAAACACGATCGTGGGCGTCGCTCTCACCTCATTGCCACCCCTCGTAGTGACTGCCCGTGACTCTGTTATGACTCCGCGCTATTCGTTCCCACTACCGCAGCACCGTGTTTGCCAGCATCACGCCCGCGCTATCCAGCAGGAACGCGATGGCGACGGCGGCCAGGAGCGTCAGCAGCGCGCGGGAGAGCCGGTAGGGGGAGCGGCGTGTCCGGTGCGCCTCATCTATCTTGTCGCGATAGAACTGCAAGAGCACCAGATCATACTGCATCGCGCGCAGATTCTCGTCGCTGGTGTCCTGCGCGCCGCTACGTGGATCGGAGACCGAGAGCCGGCGCACGTGCGACTCCACATCCGCGCGCCGCGCCGTCAGGTCGCTGAGCCAGGCGCGCCGCCAGCGGGACGTCCCGACCATGTAGGGAATCGCGATCAGCGCGAGATAGGGCAGCGTCAGCGCCAGCAGCAGCGCCACGCCACGCGCCGAGATCACCCCATGCAGGTTGCCCACGTAGATATCCAGCCACGGCGACCGCTGCCAGCCCAGCCCCGTCGTCGCGATCCAGGCCGCGACCACGAGCGCGCAGATGACGGGCGCCACCAGAGCCACCGCCGGCCGCAGCGCATAGCGACGCGCTCCCGGCACCCAACTGGGACTGCCCGCGAACTCCGCCGCGTAACGCGCCAGCGACACCAGCATCACCGGAAGCCCGAGCAACAGAAGCAGCGCCAGGCTCACCACGGCGGCAGGAGCCACCGCCAGCGTCAATAATTCCCCCACCAGCGAGAAGCCCTGCCCAACCGAGGTGATGCGGGGGAACGGCTCGCGCAGCCCGGCGAGGGCGCCGCCGCCGGAGATCCCCGCCAGCAGCGCCGCCAGCCCGACGACGCCGAGCAGCGCCCACCAGCCACGCAACATTCGGTACACCGTCGTGGAGCCGGCGCGTCCATGGCGTGTCGAACGTTCCGGCGCGAAGACGGTGGCCCCCAGCAGAACGCCGATGGGCAGCGGTCCACGAATCGTCAGCGAGAGCGCGAGCGCCCAGACGAGCAGGTCCGCGAGCAGGGCAATCGCCAGCCCGGTGATGACGCCGCCGGAGCCGGAGATGATCGCGCCGACGAGGCCAGCGAGCAGGCCCACGCCGACCACGCCGAGGAACAGCAGGACCGCGCTGGTGATGAAATCCAGCGTCGCCAATTCAAATGAACCGGCGCACGCGAGGCCCATATAGCCGCGGAGCAAGACGAGGCCGCGTCCCATGTCGCAGGGATCGGGCGTCGGCGCGATGTGCTCCTGCCAGACGCGCAGCCCCGTGCGCACGGACGCGACGCGCCGGGACCAGAGGGTTGGCGTCTTGCGCGGCAGGATGAACTCCGTGTTATTGGTGGCGGAGCGGCACTCCTGCTGCATCTGACCGACGCGCCGGGCGACGGCGACGGCGCGCTGGCGATACTCCGGCTCCGCCGCGCTCTGCTCCAGCCGCTCCTCCGCGACGGACTCCCACGCCTGACGCGCCAACCCAAGGTAGGCCTTCATCGCGTCGTTATACGTGCGTTGGTGGGTGCGCGCCAGCCCGCTCACTTCAAGCTGCTCCGGCAGCGTCGCCAGCTCACGCGCCAACACGCCGAGCTCGCTCATCGCTTGCCGCGCGACATCGGGCGGCTGGATCGAGCGGAGTTGCTGGGTCAGGGTGGGCAGGCGCGGTCCCACCGGCTCTGTCGTGTCGTACTGTCCCTGCATGGGCGCGGACGGCACGGCGGCGGTTGGTCCGGGGATCGGCTGCGTGGAGATGAGCGGGGAGCCGCCGGCGATCACCGTGGGGATCTGCGCGACCTGGGAGAGCGCGGCCATCTGTGCCGACTGCGAGACGTCTGGAGCGCGTCGCCTATCGCGCTCACCAGGAACGTTGCTTGGGCGCGCGGCGGCCTGGATGGTGGTCTGCGCGGTGGGGGTGGGTGGTAGCTGCGGCAGCACGAACTGCGGCGCGTTGCGAGTGGGCGCGCCGGTGGCTGGGCGTGAGGCGGGGCCACCGGGTGGTTGTTGCCCGCCGCGCTGGTCATCCGGCTCGCCGCTGCGTCCAGACCGCATAGCCCCCTCCTCACCTCAACGTCCGCTCCTTGCGCCGCGCGGGACCGTGTCACCTCGTCCCGCCACCACCGGCGCCCACTGGGCGTGTGGCCATTGTACCAGGCAGAGTCCGACCGGGCAACTGGGTCCTAGGAGCAGGGGGTAGGGCTTGTGATCGCCTTACATCTCCTCGCCCCAGACGAGATCCACCTTGCCGAAGTGGACGTGGTCGCCGGGCATGACACCGGCCCCCTCCAGCGCGGTGGTCACGCCCATCTTGCGGAACTGCCGCTCCAGCCGCTCCATGCCCTCGCGGCTCTCCGTGTCCGTCATCGCCACCATGCGCTCGACGCGCTTGCCGCGCACGCGGAAGCCATCTTCCACTTCCTCGACGGCGAAATGATCCTCCGGCTCCGGGCGCAACACCACGCCACCCGCCGGCAGTGTCGCCGCGACGCGCGCCTGGTTCTCGGCGTCTTCAACCTTGATCTCACGCAGCCGGTCCGCCGTCCGATTCATCAGCTCCTGCACGCCCTCGCGCGTCGCCGAAGAAATGGCCATCACCGGCAGCCCACGCGCCTCGGCCCGTTCGCGCAGCGCCGGCCACTTCTCACGCGCCTCCAAGAGGTCCATTTTCGTGAGCACGACAATCTGCGGACGGGTTGCAAGGTCGGGGCTGTACTCGGCCAGCTCGTGATTGATCGCCTCGAACTCCTCCCAGGGATCTTTGTCGGAGAGGCCGTCAATCAGATGCAGCAGCAGGCGGGTGCGCTCGACGTGGCGCAGGAACTCGTGGCCCAGCCCGACACCCTGCGCCGCCCCCTCGATGAGGCCGGGAATGTCGGCAAGCACGAAGCTCGTGTCGTCCCCGCGCGTCGGATCACCCACCACCGCAACCCCCAGGTTCGGAGTCAGCGTCGTGAACGGATAGTCCGCGATCTTCGGGCGTGCGGCGGTCACGACAGAGAGCAGCGTGGACTTGCCGGCGTTGGGATAGCCGACCAGCCCGACATCCGCGATCAGCTTGAGCTCGAGCTCTAGTATCACCTCCTCGCCCGGCTCGCCGCGTTGCGACTCGCGTGGCGCCTGGTTGGTGGAGGTCGCGAAGTGGACGTTTCCCAGACCACCGCGTCCGCCCCGCGCCACCATCACCTCCTGATCCGGCTCGGTGAGGTCCGCGAGGGTTTCGCCGGTCTCGGCGTTGCGCACCACCGTTCCCGTCGGCGCCTTCAGATAGAGATCGTCGCCCTTTGCGCCGTGCATCTTCTGGGCGCCGCCGCCGCCGCCTGCCGGCGCCTTATAGTGTGGGTGATAGTGGTAGTCTACCAGCGTGTTCATACCGGGGTCCGCGACGAGGTAGACGCTGCCGCCCCGCCCGCCGTCGCCGCCGTCGGGGCCACCCATCGGCACGAATTTCTCACGGCGGAAGTGCGCGGAGCCGTTGCCACCATTGCCGGCGGTGATGTAGATTTTGGCGCGATCAAAGAACTGCATGGCATTCCCCTCCTGGGCAGAGATCTTTCCGCGGAGGGAGCCAACCATGGTCCGCTCGCGACTCTTTTTCAACCCTGGAATCCTACCCGCCGCCGGTGAGAGCGTCAAGGGAGGCCGCGCGCTCCGATCTCCGGGAACAATGGGACGTTTGTGGTGCGCGCTCGACTGCTCGCCCTGGCGCCGCTAGAATCTCTCTGGAAGGTACCCGCGCGGGGCGCGGTCGTTGGCGGCGGGGTGGGTTTCGCCGGAGCAGGTCCCCTCGCGCGAGGGGAACGCGCGCAAGCGGGGGCAGGCCGGGCGGGAGATGGGCGCATGGACGAGACGCGAGACGGACAGGCACGACGCCGGAGACAACTGATGCGCGGGCCCTCACACGCCTGGCTGAGCGTCATCGCGCTGGTGGCGCTGGTGGCAGTGGCCGGCTGCGCCTCCGGCTCAGCGCGCTCGCATCCAACCGCGACCGTCCCGGCGCCGACGATCACCCCACTGCCCGCCAGCCCCCTCACCTGGCAGCCCATCGCGCTGCCGCAAGGGTTCACCGCGGAGCGCCCCGCAACGAACGCGCTCGTCGTCGCGCCTTCGGATGGGGCCACCGCCTACGCCTGCTTCGAGCCGGCGAGCGCCGCCATGCTGACGCCGCAGCTCTGGGCCACGCACGATCGCGCCGCCACCTGGACGCCGCTGACGCTGCCGACGGCGCTGGGCGGCGTTGGCTGGTGCCCCCTGCTCGTGGACCAAGCCAATCCGCGCCTGGTAGTTGTGGGCGTCTCAGCGTTGGCGCCAGGAATCGCAGACCGCTACAGCGTCTCGCTCGATGGAGGCGCATCATGGCAAGACTTTCCCGTTCCCGTCGGCGGTAGCCTTATCAAGGTGGCAAGCGATAACAGCGCGACCTACGCGCTCGAAGACATCGCCGCCGTCGCTGGGGCAACGAGCAGCCTGATAGTCAGCACAGATCATCTGCATAGCTGGCGAGCCGTGGATATGGGTGTCGCGACGGCGGGAACAGGGGTGACGGACTTCGCGGTGAACCCCGCGACGGGCGCGCTGCTGGCGCAGGTTGGCCGCGTCGCGCCGATAACCGCGATGGCGACCGCGACGCCGGCGCCGGCCACCGCAACGGCCAGCCCGACGGGCGGCGCAACCGCTACGCCATCGCTCCCGCAATTCGTGCTCTGGCTGAGCGCGGATGGTGGGGCGCATTGGTCGCGGGCATCCGCGCCGATTGCGGAGCGCATCGTCACGCAGACTCCCGCGTCAGGTCAGGCGTGGCGCGTCTGCGTGACCGCGACCGACCCGTCCGGGGTTTCCCCGAACCAGTTGGCGTGCAGTACCGACGGCGGCAAGACATGGCAGACACAGTCGGCGTTGAGTATTCCGTACATCTGCACGGTCTGCACGATCCCCCTCGGCTCGCAGGCGCGGCGCGTCGCCCCGGCTACGCTCATCGCGCTCCCAAGTGACGGCGCGGCGCTGGCAATCAGCCCGGATTGGTACGGCGCGAAGACTGAAATCAAAGGGTATGGGCTGTACCGATTGACGCCGGGAGCCGTTCAGTGGCAGGCGCTCGGTCCCGCGCCGCAACCGGGCGTCCAGTACGGATCGGTGAGCGGCGGCTCCGTGCTCTGGGCGCTGCCAACCACCACCGCCAATCTGGACCCGCAAGGGCGCGTGTTCATCGCGACCTATCCGTAATACCACGACCAGGCGCGTCCTCGTGGCCGTGAACAGCCGGCGCACGGGACGGGGGAGATCGAAGGACGGTTGGCGCCTGTTACGCGCGGCGAGTCGGCACGCCACTTGCTGCCCACCGCGGTGAAAGCTTCCCTTCTCAAATAACACTGCTTTCTGCGTTCGACGGCGGTAACGCCTTATAATGATTGGCGTAGCGAATGAGACGACATGTGTTCACGACCGGAGCCAGCATGGAGACGGAGATGAAGCGCGTGTTGGTGGTGGACGACGACACCGCCATCCGCGAGACGTTACGCCTGATTCTCGAAGACGCGGGATACGATGTTATCGAGGCATCCACCGGCTCGCAGGCGCTTGGGCTGCTTCGGTCGTCTCCGAACAGACTGGTGGTGTTGCTCGATATGATTATGCCCGACGGCGATGGCGGCGCGGTGTTGCGCGCGGTCGCGGCTGATCACGCCCTGAGCGACCGGCATGGGTACGCGGTGATGACGGCGGGCAGCGAGCGCGCCATCGAGACGTTAGCCCCCATGCTGGCGCCAATGCACAGCGCGACGATGCGCAAACCATTCGACATTGATCAGGTCATCGAAGTGGTAGGCATGCTGCGGCGCGACCTCGGCTTGAATGACTGATTACGAGGTACGTCCCAGCCGGGCCCGCGCCTGCGTCAGCGAATCGGTGGTGACATGCGCGACGACGGCGACGAGCGCGTCCTCCTGAGCGGCTGCGATTGCCGCCAACGTCTCGGCGTCGAGCGCGCCGAAGCGGCCCTCCAGCGCGACCTGCGCCATCCTGCGCGCGGCGTCCAGGCTACCCTCGGCCTTGCCTTCCTCGATAAAGATCTCGGAAACGCTTGAGGCGCGGAGAATCTCATCCATCATCGGAATCCTCCTCAGGGCGTTTAACAACCCGCTTCGTGGCAATCGTAAGCCAGCGAGAATCACCAGCATGCTCAGCAGCTCACCGCGCTCCTGTTGTGGCAGGGGTGCGGCGGCGATGCGTTCGGCTACCTCTTCCGTCGTGGCCTCGGTTGCCCCGGCCATAATGGGGGTCAGCGGCCAGAGCGCATAGGTTTGCGTCTCAAGCACACGCTCTTGCGGGACCGTCCACAACGCGATGGTCTCGTAGGAGTAGCGCAGGCTCTCACTATGCCCCCATGATATCACGAACGGTGACGATGGAATGACCGCGCTGGGGCGCAGGAGTATGACCAGCGAGCGCACGGGCTTGCGTTCACGCAGCCAGAGGCGCAGGCCATATTCAGCCAGTCTCTCGCCCATATTGACATCGGGATTCGCCTGGAGTTCGATATGCAGGACACCGGTCGAGCCGTCGCGGCGCGCGACCTCCCACACGATATCCGCCTGCCGCTGCGACGCGGGCAACTCGCCAGGAAGCTCCGCTATCACCGTGAGGTCGGGATCGTAGAGGGCCACCAGCTCATTCGGCGCTCGCGAGAGCATGCGCTTGAGCGTTTGATCATAGGTGGGGTGGCGTGCGCCTGACGGCGAGCTCATCGGCTGCCCTCCATGGTACAACTCCACGATGACGCCCTCGCGCGCGGGTTTCGTCGCAACGACTATACCATACTGGCGGTACTAGGACCGGGGATTGTCACACAGAATCGAGGCGGACGCATGAGCGATGACCTAACGGCGGAGCAGCCCGCGCCTCCCTTGAGCGTGCGCGAGGCGCAACGCCAGGTGGACGCGACGATCCTGGCGCTGGGGGGATACTGGCCGCCGCTGGCGAATCTGGCGCGGCTTTTCGAGGAGTGCGGGGAGCTGGCGCGGTCCGTCAACCAGGCGTATGGCCCAAAGCCGGTCAAAGTGGGCGAGAATCAAACGGCGATTCAGGACGAGCTTGGCGACGTGCTGTACGTCGCGCTGGCGCTGGCGAACGGGCTGGGCGTGGACGCGGAGGAGGCGTTGCGCTTGGCCATCGAGACGGCGCGAGCGCGAAGCGAGAAATGAGGAGCGATGCGCTCTGGCTCCCCTTCCCCTCGGAAGGGGAAGGGGCTGGGGGATGAGGACCCCCTGCGATTAAATTACGCCTTCGTAAGCGGGATCACCGGCAATATCTGCTTGCCACCGAAGACGCTGGAGAGCAATCCAGCCAGCGCCGTGTACCAGGCCACGATTGCCGTCACGATACCCATGTAGCCGCCGGCCTTCGTCAGCG
>DATEGV010000441.1:0-6355 GCA_035279925.1 Ktedonobacterales bacterium
CTGCGCGAGCACATCTATGGAGAGCTGAGTCCCACCGCTCGACGTCTGCTCCACGCTCGCGTCGCGGAGGCGCTGGAAGCGCTCGCCACCGACGATGGCGCGGACCTCAGCACGCTGAGTCTCCAACTCGCCGATCACTACGAGCGCGCCGGGCGCTCCGACCACGCGATTCCCCACCTCCTGCGCGCTGGCGAAGCCGCAAATCGTATGTACGCCAACACGGAGGCGCTGCGCGTCAGCGAGCGGGCGCTTGCGCTGCTCACCGACCGGGCCACCGGGCGTATTCGGCGACAGGCTCCATGGGAGACGGTGACGCAGGCGTACACGCTCCATGGCGACATCCTCGCGCAGATCGGTCGCTACCAGGAAGCGATACACGCGTATCAAGAGGCGCTGACCCATCTCCCTGAGCAGGCGGAACAGATCAGTCGCGCCGCGTTGCATCGCAGGCTAGCGATCACCTGGAATCAGGCCTCCACCCACCCACACCTCACCTATCGCGACGCCGCCCGCCAGCAGTTCCAGGCGGCGGAAGACGCGCTGACCCAGGTGGAGGACCCGTCTAATCCACACTGGCGGCAGGAGTGGCTCGCCCTTCAATTCGCCCGTATCTGGCCGCTCAGCTCCTCCGCCGACGATATGACGGCGGCGATCGAGAAGGCGCGGCCCATCGTCGAAATGTATGGTACGGCTGAGCAGCGCGAGTTCCTCCGGTATGCGGTGGCGACACGCAACTTCATTCGCCAGCGGTTCATCACCTCGGCGGCGGAGATCGAGCGCTTTCCCGCGCGCCGCGAAGGCATCGCCGCCATCGAGCGTGGCGCCGATAAGCAGAAGCTCGGCCAGTATCTGCTCGCCTTTGGCGTGACCCTCCTATTCGCGTTCGAGGTTGCATCCCACTTGGACGAGGCGTGTGAGCATCTGGAACACGCGCTGCGCGTGGCGGAGGAGATGGGCAATACCTCCCTGCAAACCCGCTGCCTGACGTTCCTCCCATTCGTGTTTCGCTATCGCGGCGACATCGAGCGGATGCGCCAGGTACTCATCCGGGCCGAAACGGCGGGCGCGTGCCAGGACAACCAGATTCTGATGGGCCAGCGCGCCTGGCTTGCCTGGCGGGAGGGCTGTCTCGACGAGGCCGAAACGCTGGGCAGGCTCGCGCTCACCGTGGATCCCCGTCAGCCGGAGAGCAGCGCCTTCCAGTGGGTCGCACGCTGGCCGCTGATTGGGATCGCCCTCGCGCGCAGCCAATCCGCCGCGGCCATCGCCGACGCGCGTCCGCTGCTCGATCCCTCACAACAACCTCCGCCCGAATGCCTGCGCGTGCGCATCGAGGCCGCGCTACACGCCTGGGACGCCGGGCAGGAGGCCGAGGCGCTCGCCCTATTGCGCGACGCCGCGGACGCGGCGACGGAGCTCGGGTATCTCTAGCCCTTACCCAAACGCGCGGAACGCTCTATCACCCTCAAAACTCCCCAAAGAACGCTCCCACAGAACGGTCCAAGAACGGCGCCCATTCTATCCTTTCACCAGACGAAGCGCACAGACGCTTCGCCGGCAGGATGAAAGGGATGGCGCGCTGATGACACACCACAACACATGACGGATCACCGGTGGCGCGGTCGGTAGCGTTTTGGGGTAAGCAGGGGCTTTTTCAGAAAGGTGGTCGGACATGAGGGAGGAACGCGCTCGCGCACAGGCCCGTCCCGCTCGCTCGCACCTCTTCACGGTGCGGGTCTGGGAGGAAACGCTGAGCGCGGATCGCACAGAATGGCGCGGCAAGGTGCAACTAACGACCAATGGCGACGCGCGCTACTTTCGGCAATGGGACGCGTTGATGGCGCTTCTGCCGGCGATGCTCGCGGAGGCGCAAGCGGAGGCGCAATCGGACGAAACAGACGGACGGGACCGGTAGCGGTCAACTGTGGAGCGACGTGTTCCACGCGAGAGCGATTGAAACGCGGCCTGACAACCGCTGGAAGGGAACCACATCATGAACAGCACGACGATTCGGTCCACTCTTGCGAGCGCGTCCTCGCGCTCCACGAATGCGCGGCCGGAACTGAACGGCGCGACCCTTTCCAAGGGAACACTCGCGCTCATCAGCCTCAGCCTCATTGGCGGCATTCTCTTCACCGCCGCCTACCTCGTTGAAGGCGCCACACGCCCCGGCTACAGCGCGTGGCAACAGGCCATCAGCGCGCTCAGCCTCGGACCTGACGGCTGGATGCAGCGGGCCAACTTTGTGGTCTTCGGCGTCCTCGTCCTCGGCGCGGCCATCGGCTGGCGCCGCGCGTTGCGACCCGGCGTCGGCGCGACGTGGTTCCCCATTTTGCAGGCTCTGGTGGGTGTCAGCCTCATCATGGATGGCGTCTTCTCTCAGGACGCGGTCCCTGGTTATCCGGCGGGCACGGTCGTGAAGACGGCGACCCTACACGGCCAGATCCACAACATTTTTGCCTACACCAGCGTCCTCGGCCTGGTCGCCACCTGCTTCATCCTGGCGCGACGCTTCGCGACGGAGCCACGTTGGCGTGGCTGGGCGACGATTTCGGTGCTCGCGGGCGTGCTGACCATCGTCTTCATCACGCTCTTCGGAGCGCAGGGCGCGCACGAGGGACTGGCTGGCCTTTGTGAACGCCTGGCCACCGGCTCGCATTCGGTCTGGGGCATCGCCATCTTCGTCCGGCTCCTGCTGGACCGTCGCGCATGAGTTCCGCGCGCCGCCCTCCGCTCGCCTGATGACGCCCGTATGATGGTGTACAATGGCCGGTGACGGCGCGGACACCAGCCGTCGAGCGGAGGACTCACACCATGCCCATCCCGAAACTGCCCGATTTCCTGAATCCGTTTCATTCGTTCGGCCCGCTGCTCCATGACTATCGCACGATGCGCGGGTTGACGGTCGAGGAGATCGCGAAAGCGGCGAACATCAGCCCGAGCGCCGTCGCCGAGATCGAGGAGGGCACGCGCCCTGCCCCGCCCAAGGATATCGTGATGGCGATGGCCAACGCGCTTGGCATCAAAGGCGGCGACCGCGGCTCATTTCTGGATGCGGCGGAGATGTCCTCGCCGATGATGCACGCCCTCATGGGCAAGCGCAAAGCCGAAGCCGGTAAGCCAACCATGCCCGCCGCGATCCTCGTCTTTCTCATCGCCGACATTCGCGGCTACACCCGCTTCACCCAGGAGTATGGCGACAAGGCGGCCGCCCGCCTCACGACGCGCTTCGCGGAGATCGCGCGCGAAACGGTCGAGCAATGGGGCGGCCAGCTCGTCGAAATGCGCGGCGACGAGGCGCTGGCGGCGTTCGCCTCCGCTCAGGGCGCGCTGCACGCGGCCCACGCGCTCCAGGCCCGCTGCCAGGAGGAGTCGGCAAGCAACCCTGACCTGCCGCTGGCCATCGGCGTTGGCCTCGATCTCGGCGAAGCGGCTCCCGTGGATGGCGGCTTTCGCGGCGCGGCGCTGAATCGGGCGGCGCGGCTGTGCAGTCTGGCGGGCGCCGGCCAGGTGCTCGTCTCGACAGGCGTCGTGTATGTCGCCCCGCATGTGGATGGCGTCCGCTACGTGGCCCACGGGCAGGAGCAGCTCAAAGGCTTCGACGGTCCCACGCCCATCCTGCTCGCGGCGCCCGCGCCCACCGTGGACGCGACCCTAGTGGATGCGCCATCCGGCGACGCTGGCTCCGGCGCGCCGGAGGACGAATAACCGCATGCACGGCGACCGCCGGGTGGCACGCGCATTGCATGGATAGCTGGCGCGACGACCAGGCGCTCGTGTTCGGGCGAGCGCGACGGCACAATAAGGCGCGAGACGATGGCCGTCTCTCGCGAGGAGTACGGGAAGGAATACCTCACCATGAAGACGCTCAGAGCATTGTTTTGGGGCTGTGTCACGGGCGCCGCGCTCGCGTATGTCTTTGCTCCACGCCGCGTTGATCTGCTGCGCAGCGCGTACGGCAAGGTGTCCGGCCGGTCCGGGGCGACGACGACCGGATCAGCCAGGGCAACGAACTCGCCCGCTACCAGCGGACGCACGCCACCTTCAGATGGCGCCGGCGATATGGCCCCCACACAGACGCCCCGCGCCTCGACGCTGGACGCCGTGAATGGGCAGACGGCCACCGCCGACAACGCGGCGTACATCGGCAACACGCACACGCGCGTCTACCACGCCGCCGCCGACACCAACCTGCCCAGTGAGGAGAATCGCGCGTATTTCGCCAGCGCCGCGGACGCGGAAGCCGCGGGCTACCGAGCCTCCGGACAGACCACGGCGGTCTAACCGCTGACTGTGGCGCTTCCACAATCAGACACACGCAAAAGAAGAGGCTGGCGGGCGTGGCGCTCGGCCAGCCTCTGTGTGTCCGGAGAGCCGCTTCCCAATCCGGATTTCATGGGCATGGGCAACCGCACAGGTTGACGGCTGAGCCGCCATCAAGGTATGCTCTCCACGTCGCATGCGGCGCCGTGCGCCGTGAGCGCGCGTCTCCGCGCGTCCACGCATCTGGGGGATCACGAGACGACATGGCAAAGATCGAATTCGTCGAAGTGACGAAATCCTACCCCGGCGCGAGCCAGAACGCCGTAGATCACGTCAGTTTTCAGGTGCGCGAAGGCGCGATCTGCATGCTGCTGGGCACCTCCGGCTCCGGCAAGACCACCCTCCTGCGCATGGTCAACCGTCTCAGTGACCCAACCTCCGGCAGTATCCAGATTGATGGCGTGAGCACCACGGAGCAGGACGCGATTCAATTGCGCCGCTCGATTGGCTACGTTATCCAGCAGGTGGGCCTCTTCCCGCACATGACCATCGAGGAGAACGTGCGCGTCGTGCCATCCATCCTCGGGAAGTCGAACACCGACACCAGCGAGCGTGTGGATGAGCTGCTCACCCTGGTTGGACTTGACCCGCGTGAGTATCGCCGGCGCTATCCCCGCCAGCTCAGCGGCGGGCAGCAGCAGCGCGTCGGTCTGGCGCGAGCCCTGGCCGCCGACCCTGAGGTGCTGCTGATGGACGAGCCGTTCGGTGCGCTCGACGCCATCACCCGCGAGCGCATGCAGGATGAGCTGCTGCGCATCCAGCGCGAGATGCGCCGCACCATCCTCTTTGTCACCCATGATGTCGATGAGGCGTTCAAGCTCGGCGACCAGATCGTGATTCTCTCCGAGGGTAAACTCATCCAGGAAGGCACACCCGTAGAGTTGCTCGCCGCGCCCGCGAACGATTTCGTCAGCCGGCTGGTCGGCGCGGAGAATACCCTGCGCCAGTTCGAGTACCTGCCCGTCAGCATGGCTCTCACGCTGGAAGGCGACACCATTGACGCGCAGGCTGCGGAGCGCATCGCCGCGGATGAGCCGCTCCTGCGGGCGCTGCTGCGGCTCATGCGGTCCGGCGGGCACGCGCTCACAGTGATGGACGGCGAGACCGTGCGCGGCCACGTCACGCTCGAAAGCATCTCGCGGGCGTTGCAAACGCATCGGACGACCGGCGGCTCCCCAACGGACGCGCCAATCTCGGAGCCGGCGGCCACCGGCCGGGATCGCTGACGGGAGGCTAACGCCGCCATGAACTACCTCTTTGACAAATACAACTGGGACCCTTCCTATCCGACGAGCATCTCAAACCTGCTCCGCGACCACATCGTACTCACCCTCGTGAGTGTGGCAATTGGGCTGGCCATCGCCTTCCCCGTCGGCGTCTACGCTGCCCGGCACAAGCGCGTCTACACCCCCGTCATAACCGTCGCCGATGTGGTGTACACGCTGCCCAGCCTCGCGTTTATGGCGCTGCTCATTCCCTTCACTGGGCTCAATCCGCCGACGGTCGTCATCCCGCTCGTGCTCTATACCCAGATCGTCCTGATCCGCAATATCACCACCGGCATCCAGGCCGTTGACCCCACGTTGATGGAGGTGGGACGGGCGATGGGCATGACCGAGCGGCAAGTGCTCCTGCGCGTGGCGCTGCCGCTGGCGCTGCCGGTGATCGTCGCGGGGATACGAGTCGCCACCGTCACGACCATCGGCATCGCGGCGATTGCTCCACTCTTTGGCGTGAATAGCCTGGGCTACCTGCTTGTCATAGATGGTCCGGCCTTTCACATCAACTCTGAGATTGTCGCGGGCGTGATACTCATCAGCGCGCTTGCCATCGTCGCCGACCTCTTGCTCCTGGGGGCGCAGACATTGTTGAGCCGCGGCCGGTTGATCGCGAGAACAGCCTAACCGCAGAGCGGACACCAGTGATCGGCGTCACCGCGCCGCGTCACGCCGGGAGGATCACGCAACCATGCTTCATACTCTCTTCCAGTTCATCTCGGACCCCCAGAATAAATTTTGGGGTCAGACCGTGA
>DATEGV010000442.1:0-3904 GCA_035279925.1 Ktedonobacterales bacterium
CCAGCTTGCCGCCCCGGAAGAAGAACACCTGCGCGCAGGTTTCGTCGTCGGCGCCCGCCAGCGCGATCACATCCTGGTCGCCGGGGCCCGTCGTGTTGATGATCTTCTGCTTCTCCAACACCTGCTCGACGGCCTTCACCCGATCGCGCAGCGCCACCGCGCGCTCGAACTGGAGGTCATCCGCGGCTTGTCGCATCTGCTCGCGCAGGTCGGCGAGCACCTCATCGTGCTTGCCTTCGAGGAACAGGATCGCCTGACGGATCACGGCGTCATACTCCTCGCGGCTGGCCCTGCCGACGCAGGGCGCGTTGCAGCGGTGGATGTAGAACTGCGTGCACGGTCGCGGCAGGTACTTCGGCTGCCAGTCCGCCGCGTCCTGGCCCTTCGGTGGCGCCCAGGCCGACCCGTCGAAGCGGCAAGTGCGGTAGGGAAAAAGCTTGTTCATCAGGTCGAGCGTCGCGTCTACGGCGCTCGAATTGGTATAGGGACCGAAGTAGCGGTTGCCATCGCGTTTGAAGCTGCGCACGCGGTAGATGCGCGGGAACGCCTCGGTCAGCGTGACCTTGATGTACGGATAGTTCTTGTCGTCGCGCAGACGCACATTGTATTTGGGCTGGTGGCGTTTGATGTACTCGTTTTCGAGGATCAGCGCCTCAACCTCACTGCCGACGACGATGAACTCGATGTCAGCGATCTTGGCCACCAGCGCGCGATTCTTGGGGCTGAGCTCGCTGGGATCGCCGAAGTATGAGCGCACGCGCTGGTAGAGCGAGGTCGCCTTACCGACGTAGAGGATATGCCCCTCAGCGTCCTTATGCAGGTAGATGCCCGGCTTGTGGGGCAGCGTGTTGAGGATCGCTTGTAATTTTTCGGAGACTTCTTGCATTGCCGTCCTACGCGCGGAATGGCCACTCAATGTTGACCCGACCGGCCTCCGGGGTTATTATACGCTCAGATTGTCGCGGGCATCTCACGGAGGCTCGCGGGCAGGCGGTGTCGTCGGGCGGCGAAGCGTGAGCGGAGGCGTGCCAGGGCCGCGATGAGCGCGGACGACGATGGCGAGAACTACACGAGAGGGAGCACGCACTTCGATGCCTAAGACAGCGGACAAGCGGGCGCAGGCGCGACGCGACGCAAGAATACAGCGCGCCCACACCAGTACGCCGGAGCGCGCCATAGTGCGGCGCATTCCCCCGGCGAAGCGACGGCGCGGCAAGCGGACTGGCCTCGCGGCGACCATCCAGAATTACCCCTGGGCAACGCTGATCTTCTGCGCGTTGCTCATCGGGCTGATCGTTGGAATCGGCGCGTCGCAGCACCTGGGGCCGTGGGCCAAGGCGGAGGCGAAGGCCCATCCGACAGCGGTCGTCCCGAAGTGTAACCTCGCCACGCACATCTGCGCGCAGCCGACCATGACGATCACCGCGACCAAATCCTACACGGCGACGGTCAAGACGACTAAAGGTGATTTCGTCATCACGCTGGACGCCAAGGACACTCCCGCCACCGTGAACAACTTCGTGTATCTGGCCGACCAGGGTTACTATAACGACACGTACTTCTGGCGCGCGGTGAAGCCGGGTGGTCAGGATCCGGTGGATTCCACACATCAACCGTCGCCGCTCTCGCTGATACAGGGCGGTTCAGTGAAGGCCGATGGCAGCGACGCCAACAACCCGCCCGGCCCTCCAGGATACTCGTTCAAGGACGAGAAGGTCGTCGGCGACTATACCGCCGGCGCGGTCGCGATGGCCAACCACGGAGCCAACACCAACGGCGCGCAGTTCTTCGTCTGCACCGGTGATGAAACCAAGCTGATAAATAAGAACTACACGATCTTCGGGCATGTCACGTCTGGGTTGAGTGTCGCGCAGTCCATCCAGGCGAGCGACAAGATCCTTTCGGTGACGATCGCCGTCCAGTAGGACCTCACCCCCCAGCCCCCTCTCCCGCGAGGAGAGGGGGAGGCCGACCTCACCCCCCGGCCCCCTTCCCCACGGGGAAGGGGGAGGCAGGCGACTCGCGACTACGCGGGCAGCTCCGGCGCCTCACGTTCCATGCGCTCCGGGGCGGTCATGCCCAGCAACGCGAGCGTCCGCGCCAGACCGGCCTGCGCCGCGCGCAACAGACGCAGCCGCGCCATCTTCACGTCCGGCGAGACGTTCACGCCCTGCTTGAGGATCGGGCAGGTGTCATAGAACAGGTGGAACGCCTCCGCCAGGTCCATACCGTACCGCGTGAGCTGGTGCGGCTCCAACGTTGTCGCAGCGCGCTCGACAACCTCCTCCAGGCGCAGGAGCTGGCGTATGATGTCAAGCTCCGCCTTCAGCTCATCCGGGGCGTCGTGGGCGAGCGCCACGACATCCGCCTCCGCGTAGTCCGGCTCGCCGATACCCTGTTCGCGCGCCTTGCGGAAGACCCCGGACGCGCGGGCATGGGCATACTGCACGGAGAGACCTGGATTGTCCTCGGTCTGCTTGCGCGCGAGGTCCAGATCGAAGTCCAGGTGGGTGTCGCTGGAGCGCATCAAATAGAAGAAGCGCGTTACGTCCACGCCCACCTCGTCGTAGAGCTCGTCCAGGGTGATCGCGTTGCCCAGTCGCTTGCCCATGCGCATGGACTTGCCATCCACCTTGACGTTCACCTGCTGGTAGAGCAGCACGTGCATGTCGTCGGCGGCGTGGCCAAGCATCTGCGCCACGGCTTTGAGGCGCGCGATGTAGCCGTGGTGATCGGGGCCAAGCACCATAATCAGCCGGTCGAAGCCGCGCAGGAACTTGTTGCGCATGTACGCGACGTCTGAAGCGAAATAGGTCGGCTCGCCGGTGGAGCGAACGACCACGCGATCCTTGTCGTCGCCGAAGCGCGTCGTCGTCGCCCACAGCGCGCCGTCCCGCTCCTCCAGATAGCCGCGCGCCCGCAGGTCTTCGATGCCGGCTTGTAGCTCACCGGTTCCATCCAGCGACGCCTGGTTGAAGAACACGTCGAACTCGACGCGCATCTTCGCCATCGTGTCACGGATATTGGCCATGATGAGTGTCTTCGCTACATCGCCGATCGCGGATGCGCGCTCCGGCTCAGCCATTTCGAGCAGACGCCGTCCGTCGTGCTCGTCCAGGATGCGCCGCGCCACGTCCTCATAGAACGGGCCGAAATAGCCTTCCTCCGGCTTGATCGCGTCCGCCTCGCCGGTCGCTAGTCGCATGTAGTACGCTATCGAGCGCCCCAGCTTGTCAATTTGCGCGCCGAAGTCGTTGAAATAGTATTCGCGTGTCACCGCGTAGCCGGCGGCGCTCATCACGGTGGCAAGCGCGTCGCCGATGAACGCGCCCCGTCCGTTGCCGATGGTGACGGGTCCGGTTGGGTTGGCGCTCACGAACTCAAGGTTGATCTTCCGGCCGCTGCCTGTCCGCGTCGCGCCGAAGCTGTTGCCCGCGGCGATCACGGCTCCAGCCTGGCTCAGCAGCCACTCAGGCCGCAGGCGCAGATTGATGAAGCCGGGTTTGGCGACCTCAACCGCCGCGATGAGGTGATAGGCGGGCACCAGCTCAACCGTTTCACGAATGTGCGCGGCGATCTTCTCCGCCAGCTCAAGCGGGTTGGTCTTGGTCCCGGCGGCCCGTAGCGCGGCGGCGTACTTCATCGCGACGCTGGTGGCATAGTCGCCGTGAGCGGCGATCTGTGGATGTTCCACGTCGAACGCCGGCAGCTCAACGGCTGGCAGTTCGCCGGCGTCCTGTAACGCGGCGACAGACTTGGCGATGACATCGTGAATGAGATTGCGAATCATGGAAAACAGCTCCTCTCAATCTGACAATGATACCGTGCGCGCGGGCAGAAAAAAAGGACGACACCGTTGGTCCATTGCTGGCCCATCCGGCGCCGACCTCGTCGGCAAGCGCGT